>JALYSW010000295.1 GCA_030854615.1 Gemmatimonadota bacterium | reverse complement strand
CTCTGGACTGCCGACATTCGCGGGCGAAAAGCTCAGTTCGCCCGGCCCAGCATCTGCCCACGGAGATTTTCCAGCCGCCGCACGAGCGAGCCGTCCATCACCGTGTCGCCGACGCGCGCGATGACGCCGCCGAGGATCTCCGGCTTCACCATGAAGTGCGTGACGACGCGCTTGCCGGTGATCGTACCGAGCTGCTTGTCGATGCTCGCGCGCATCGCATCGCTGGGCTCGCTCGCGACCGTCACGTGCGCGTGCACGCGTCCCTGCAGCTCATCCACCAGCATCGCATACTCCGTCGCGATCTGCGGAATGAGGTCCTGCCGACGATTTGCGATCACCGCTGCGAGAAAGCGCACGAACAGCCGCGGAAGCCGGTCCTGGAACGCCATCGTAATGATTTCGACCTTCCCCTTCGCACTGACCTTCGGCGACGAGAGGAAGTTCGCCACACGTGTGTCACCCTCGATCGAGTCAGCGATCTCGATGAGTGTCGTCCCCCAGCCATCGAGATCGCCGGCGCGCTGCGCCAGCGACACCAGCGTCTCGGCGTAGTTCCGGGCGATCGTCGGCTCGCGCATTACTTCTTCGCTCCCACGGGCTCGATCGTCGCAAGAAAGCTTTCGACGACGGCGCGGTTCGTCTCGACATCGAGGTTCCGCTCGATGACCTTCCCGGCTGCGCGAACCGCGAGCTCGACGGTCTGCTTGCGGAGCTCGACCATCGCCTTCTCCTTCTCCTGCCCGATCTCGATACGCGCGCGCTCGAGCATCGACTGCTGCTCCTTGTGCGCCTGCTCGACGATGTCGGCGCGAACCTTGTCGGCCGTCGCGCGCGCATCGGTCATGATCTTCTGCACCTCATCGCGCGTGGCGGCGAGATTCTTCTGATGCTCTGCGAGGAGTGCGGCAGCCTCTTCGCGGTCTTTCTTCGCAGCGGCGATGGCGTCGGAGAGCGTCTTCTCGCGCGCTTCGACGGCTTCGAGAATCGTCGGATACGCGAACTTTCCGAGGACGACGAGCACGGTAACGAAAATCACGAGCGTCCAGAGCATCAGCCCGCCGCTCGGCGTCAGCAGATCGCTCCTCGGTGCCTCCGCTTCCTGCGCGGCGAGTGGAAGCGTAGTGATTATCGACATGGCGAAAACAGTCAGAAGCTTGCGCATGGACTTTCTGGCAAATGGTGACGATGGCGCGCCGCACCCCGGGGCGCGGCGGCCGATCGATCGATACTAGAAGTTGAACTTGCTCTGGATCAGGAACGTGACGACGATCGCGAACAGCGCCGCGCCTTCGATCAGCGCCGCGAGGATAAGACCAGCGGTCTGAATCTGACCCGCGCGTTCCGGCTGACGAGCCATCGCTTCGGCGGCCTGGCCACCGATGCGGCCGATGCCGAGACCTGCACCGATCACCGCGACGCCTGCGCCGAGACCGGCACCGAACATCGCCCACGCACCCGTATACTCCTTCGTGTAGCTGGCTGCAGCCTGTAGCATTGGAAGGAAACCGTGCATTGTGTTGCTCCGATAAACGTGATTCCTGCTGCTCCGCGCCAGGTACCGAGAGCGCTGCTCGTCAGCGAGACCCGGGTCTCAACGAGCTTCCCCGGTCGCTCGACCGGGTACGATGTCCCGCGCGAGGAGCATGATGCGCGGGACGGATATGAAACGAGGGAGCGCTAGTGCGCACCCTCGCGGATGAGACCGATGAACACACTGGCGAGCAGCGTGAAGATGAACGCCTGCAGGAATGCGACGAAGAGCTCGAGCATGCTGATCGCGACGCCCATGGTGATCGGAGCAAGCGCGATGAAGAAGCTGCCGAAGGTGAAAATGAGACTGATGAGCGCGAGCAGCACGACGTGGCCGGCCGTCATGTTCGCGAAGAGACGAATCGCGAGCGCGAACGGCTTCGTGATCTTTCCGGCGATCTCGACGGGCGTCATGATGAACGTCATCGGGAGCTTCACCGCGATCGGCTGATCTGACGGCCAATAGATGATCGTCTTGATGTATCCCGCACCCTGCGCCTTCATGCCGGCGACCTCGACCACCACGAAGGTGATCAGCGCGAGCGTCGCAGTGACGGAGATGTTTCCCGTCGCCGTCGAGCCGTACGGGATGAGGCCGAGCAGATTCGCGAAGAGAATGAAGAAAAACAGCGTGAGCCCGAAGGGGACGTAGGCGTTCCCGTGGTGCCCGACGTTCGGAAGGATGACTTCATTCCGGAGGTAGAGCACGATCGATTCGATTGCGCCCGCAAATCCCTTCGCGTGTCCCTCGTGCGCCGTCTGTCGCTGATTCGAGGCCGCAGCGGGAATCATGATGCCGATGCAGAGCAACGCCGTCAGCAGCAGGAAGACGACGTGCTTGGTCGGCGACATGTCGATGGCGAGCCCGCCCACGTGAAACGGCTTCCAGTACGGCAACTCGTACTCGTGACCGCCCGGAAGCTCGAGGAAGTGCGAGTCCGTGATGTGCGGCGTGATGATGTCGACGTTCTTCGACGCGGGCTGCGTGAGATGATCGCCCACCGGTCCGTATGTCGACGTCGAGTCCTGCGCGCGCAAGGGCGCAGCGAGGAGGAGCATCAGCGAGAGAAGGAGCGTGCCGAATTTCATGACTTGAGCAGCACCGGTTCGAACAGCGTGGAAACGAAGAAAAAGGCAACGAGACTCACGAGCGCCGCACTCGTTGGAAGATCGAGCACCTTCACGAAAATCAGCGCGTAGATCGCCAGCACGCCGAAGCGAAGCAACATCCCAAGCCCCCACCCCGCAACCACGTTCGTCGCCGCGAAGGCGCGCGCGATCGTGAACGAGCAGAGCTGCACCACATATGCGATCGCCGCACTCACTACGATCGCGTGACGGTCGGCCGCGGTAGGAAAGGCGAACGTCAGCATCCACGCCAGAAGAACGATCACAACCAGCGAAACAGCAGCGAAGATCGCGGTCTTCTTCACTTGTCACCAAAGCTGCGACTCGCAGCCATGATGCGGCGATAGAAGCTGTAGAACCCCGCGCCCGCACCCACGAACACTCCGAGCATGAGGAGCCACGGTGCGGTGCCCAGCTTCGAATCGGCCCACTTCCCGATGTACAGGAAGAGAAGGATCGCGACGACGAACTGCACTCCAGCGCCCGCGAACGACGACGGCGAGGGACCCTGATTGCGCACGTGTCCGGAAAGTTTGTCGTCAGCCATTTCGCGAGGTGAATTTACCCGCTTGTGAAATTTTTCGCAAGGAATTCGAGGGGTCTCCCGAAGACAGCCCGAAGGAACCGTACTGAACATGAAAGCCCTTCAAACTTCACGACTTAGCGTTGCGGAAACAGTTGACCTCGCGTCCTGCTGTTGATAACTTGGCTCACGTCACTCGTACGACCATCCCCGCCCACGCCTTTCGTTCCGCAGACCAAAAAAATGACTCGCCGCTCGATTACCTGGATTCTTTGCATCGCCGCCATCGCGCTCGCCTGTGGTCCACACGCGCGACATGGAGATGGAGATGCGTACGCCAGCGTACCGGGCGCGAACAAGGCTGCTGACCACCAACTCGCCGACACCGCGCTCGCAGCGTCCGCGAAAGTCGCCGTCGGAAGCACCGTGAGGCTCGCGCTGCAGGTGACGAATCTCGCGAATCACGCGGTCGAGGTGAACTTCCCCAGCGGGCAGACGCACGAATTCATCATCCTCGACTCGACCGGCGCCGAAGTCTGGCGCTGGAGTACAGGGAAGATGTTTACGCAGGCGCTGCAGAATCGCAATGTCGATGCGGACGCGACGCTCTCGTTCAACGAGCAGTGGAAGCCGGAAGGGCGGCACGGGAAGTACACCGCACTCGCGACGCTCAAGAGCAGCAACCATCCGGTGGAAGAGCGGGTCGACTTCGTTCTGCCGTAGCTGATCCCGCGCGCAACGCGCGGGACAGGATCAGTTCCCCTTCTCGAACAACAGCGCGAACGACGTACGATCGGAGTCGACGAAGCCGCCGGGAAGCGTCACGGTGAAGCTGTCGGTCTTCGCGCTCGCGCTATACGTCGCACCGCCGAGCGTCGTCGAGGTGAAATGGAGGGTCGATCCGGACTGCGTGTATGTTCCCGCGTCGGTGATCACCGTACTCGCATTGCCGTCCTCCGTGCCCGTTCCCGCCACCGCGTAGGTGTTGTTGCCGTTGAGCGTCGCGGTGACCGAGTTGACCACGATCACGTGGTCGCGCTGTTCCGGCACGGTGAACGGAAGCGCCGTTTTGTCGATCGTGCGCAGGAAATACGTGCCCGGCACGTTCTTCGGACCCGTCGGACTGTCGCTGCCGCACGCCGACGCGAACGTCAGCGTCGCGCCGAGTGCGAGAGCGAGAAGCGCTCGCGTGCATTGTGTGCGCGACGGGAATGGAGGAGGAGAGATCATCAATTTCTCGAGGCGTGGCAAAACAGGAGTGGGAGCTTGAAGAAGCTCCCACTCCTCCTTACACGACTCGTGCCGTTCTCGTTCCAATCAGCTTCGAGGCGCCACGATCAGTGCGCGAACGTCATGTCGAAGTTTGCATCCGACGACATGATCAGCTGTCCCGGCACCGAGGCATTGAAGTGCGATTGGACCAGCGCGGCGATGTAGTCTTTGCCAAGCGTGGTGCTGTGGAAGGTGAAAATCGACCCACCAATTGCCCAGTGCCCCTGATCCTGCCCGATCCGTCCGGCAACGCCGTCGATCGTGCCGGTGAAGGTCGTGGTGTAGTTGTTGTCGGAACGGAGATCTGCCACCGCCGAGGTGAGGACGACGTCGTGCGATGCGTCGGGGACGGTGAACGGCAGCGCCGCGCCTTGGACGGTCTGAAGATCCCAGTTCTGGTCGACCCCGAGGAGATCACCGCCGCACGAGGACAGCGATGCCGCGAGGAGGGCAGCCGCGAAGAATGACAGCACGAAACGTGACGACGTACGGAACATGGCTCTTCCTCCAGTGAGACGGATTCCGTGGGCACTCGCGGGCGCGAGGACGGCAGTGCTGTCGAAACTGTGCATCGCGACGCTAGCAAACGCAACTGCGGTAGCGCCGCCGTGTCCGTCGTCCCCTTCGCCAACGCCGCAGCGTCCGTTAGTTTCGCTCTGAATTCCCTATCCGCCTTCCCACACGCAAGCGCAATGACCCACGCTGCTTCCGGCAACGACGACCTCGCTCTGCTCGACGACCTCGCGCGAGCGCATAAGCAGCTCGTAGCGCAGATCGGTCGCCGCATCGTGGGTCAGCATGAGGTGGTCGACAACATCGTCGCCGCGCTCCTGAGCGGCGGACACGCGCTGCTCGTCGGCGTTCCCGGCCTCGCGAAGACGCTGCTCGTGCGGACGGTGGCCGAGGCGCTCGACCTCACCTTTTCGCGCGTGCAGTTCACGCCGGATCTAATGCCGAGCGACATCACGGGTACCGAGATGCTCGAAGAGGATCAGGCGACCGGCCGTCGCAGCTTCAAGTATGTGAAGGGCCCGATCTTCGCGAACGCGGTGCTCGCCGACGAGATCAATCGCGCGCCGCCGAAGACGCAGGCGGCGCTGCTGCAGGCGATGCAGGAGCACGCGGTGACGGCAAGCGGACAGACGCACGCGCTCCCCGAGCCCTTCTTCGTGCTCGCGACGCAGAATCCGATCGAGCAGGAGGGGACGTACCCGCTTCCCGAGGCGCAGCTCGACCGCTTCATGTTTGAGCTCCACGTCGGCTATCCGACGCTCGAGGAGGAGGAGCGCATCGTGTCGACGACCACGGGCGACGACACGCTGACGATCAAGCCGGTACTCACCGCGGCGCAGCTCGCGAAGCTGCAGCATCTCGTGCGGCGGCTCCCCGCGCCGCCGACGGTCGTGCGCTACGCGGTGAGGCTCGCGCGCTCGACCCGCCCCGACACGCCGGAGGCGACCGCCGACGTAAAGAAGTACGTGAGCTGGGGCGCCGGACCGCGCGCGTCGCAGTACCTCGTGCTCGGCGCCAAGGCCAAGGCGGCGATGGACGGCCGCTCCGTTCCCGATCTCGACGACGTGCGCTCGATCGCGGATTCGGTGCTCAGGCATCGCGTGGTGCTCAACTTCCAGGGCGAGGCCGAAGGGCTGAGCGTGAGCAGGTTGATCAAGCTCGAGGAGTAGCCCACGCTCGAGCGACGCGCGCAACGGATAGCGAGCTTCGCGCTCGCTATCCGTTTTGCATCATGGCTACGAACTACTAGTTGCTCTTCTCGAACAGGAAGCTGAACGACGTATTCGACGACTGGACGAACGCACCCGGAGCGCTCGCGGTAATCGACGTCGACGTCGCGGCGGCGGTGTACTGGGCGCCTGAAAACGTGGTGCTCGTGAAGGTGACCGTGGAGCCGGAGACGGCGTACGTGCCGGCGTCGGCGATGACGTTGCCGCCCGGCGTCCCATTCGCGCTACCGGCCGCCGAAACCGTGTAGGTATGGTTGGAGCTCAAGACCAGCGTCGCTGACGAGACGACGATGTGATCGTTGCTATTCGGGAATGTGTACGGCAGCGAGTTTCCGCCGACGCTCTGCAGCGTGTACGTGCCGTTCACATCGCCAGGACCCGTGCTGTTGTTGTAGTTGCTGCCGCACGCAGCGAGACCGGCGACGAATGCGAGAGCGAGAAACGGACGGGCAAAGCCGTGGCGAAACGAGGTCGGAATCGACATCATCGAGAGTTCTCCGGCGGGAAAGGAAGGTGCGCGTCGCGCGCGTCGATGCGCAGACGATGCGCAGACGATGCGGGTAGGATGACGTGCCTTCCACTTCCCGACAAGAGTTTTGCGCGTGCGGGCGTGCGTAAGCTTTTATTCACGCGCCTGCAGACTCACGATCAGCTCTCCAACTCAGGGCACTTTTTTGTAAAACGCGGGAATCGTGACATCGATCGAGCCGAGTAGCGACCCCTGCAGCGCCACCGCCAGCGAGCTGTCCGTCGCAACTCCCGTGTAGATGATCCCGTTCAGAAACTTGCTGTCGAACGAGATCGTAGACCCCGACTCGGTAAATGTCCCCGTGTCGTTCGCGGTCGCCGGCACAGCGCCAGGATAGGTCTTTCTCTCGGTGTCATACGTGTAGGATGAGTCGCTCTTGAGAACGATGTGCCCCGAATCCGCGACGAAAATTATGCCTTGGGGGTGCGGCGTATGGTGAGGCAGCGCCGAGTCCACTTCGAGCCCGCGCGGAACGAATGTCAGTGAGTGCGGACACGCCGCCCCAAAGCGGCGACTCGTCACACCGACTCGGGTGATACCGCTAACTCGCTCCCGGCATCAGATGCACTTCCGTCGTGAGCCACCTGCGCCACCACGGAGCATGTTCCTCGGCGGCCAGCGCCTTTCCTGCCGCAATGCGCCACGCATCTCTCATCGCCGTCGCATCCGCGAAGCGCTCCTCCGGCAGCGCCGCGAGCCCGCGCGTCAACCACTCGGCCACATCCGGCGCGATCTCCGACAGATCGACATCCCCCGCGAGCTCGCGCGCGAGAATTGCGCGTCCGTCACCCGTGCCGAACGGCGGCTTCCCCGCAAGCAGGAAGTACGTGATTGCCGCAATCTCGAAGCAGTCCACAGGCGGTCCCTGCATCTCGCCGAGCAACTGCTCCGGGGCCGCGAACTCCGGCGTGCCAGTGGTGCCGCTCAGCTCCTCGCCCGGAATCTTCGCGACGCCGAAGTCCGCGATGCGCCAGCGCCGATAGCGGTCGATGAGGATGTTCTCGGGCTTGAGATCGCGATGGATGATCCCGCTCGCGTGCGCAGCGGCGAGTCCGTCCAGCACCTGATCGATCTGCGGCGCGATGTCCGCGATCGAGCGCGGTCCCGAGCGCGCAACGAGATCCGCCAGCGAGCCCCCCTCGGCCAGCTCCATCGTATACCACGCCACACCACCACTCGAATCCCAGTCGTAGATCGGGACGATGGACGGATGCGCGAGCTGCGCGGCCAGCTGCGCCTCGCGGCGGAAGCGGTGCACCGCGTTCTCATCGCGCGCGACTTCCGGGTGGAGCATCTTGAGCGCGACCTCGCGCCCGAGCGAGAGATCGCGCACGCGCCACACGGAGCCGAAGGTTCCGGAGCCGAGCCGTCCGATCACCTCGTAGTCCTCTCCGGTCGCCCAGCGGAGGCGCGCCTCCTCGCTCTCGCCCGGCCCGCGCATCGCCTGCATCGAGCCGCTGGTGAACATCGATGTGTGGCTGCCCACCGCGCGATCGAGCTCGCGCAGCATCGCCGCCACCGAGTGGAAGCGATTCTCCGGCGCGCGGGCCAGCGCGCGCGCGAGCACCTTCGCGACGGCCACCGGGATGTCGGGGCGCACGAGGGTGAGCGGCGGCAAATCCTGCGGCGGATACTCGCGCGTGAACGCCGCGAACGCGGTCGCGGCGAGCTGCCACTGGTCGGTCTCGGGGGTGGGCGTCCAGGTGACGCCATGGGATTCCGGGGGCGCGGGAGTCCAGCGCGGATTCGGCAAGAGGCCCGCGGGGAGATCGGTGCGCGGGACGCTCCATTCCCAGCCGAGAAGCCAGATGCGGCCGGTGGGTGTGACCCAGCAGGTTTCGGCGGACATCGCGCCGTGGACTGAGCCGCCCGAGTGCATATAGGCGAGGGCCGAGCCGGCGGAGCGGAGGAACTGGAGGACGAAGGCGAGATCCTCGGCGCCGGTGCGCGAGAGCCGCGACCAGAGCGTTTCGCCGGCGATCCAGCGTCGCAGATAGCCGGGACCACGTTGCAGCTCGAGGTTGCGCGGCCAGTAATAGTAGGTCGTGGGGATGGACGGGTGATTCAGATGCGCGAGATGACGCGCCTCGGCGTGCAGCCACTCCTCGTGGTTGCCGTCGAGGGAGCTGACGAGCGAGAGCGAGCGCCCGAGCTCGTCGACTACCTCCTGGTAGTGGCGATGCTCGCCTTCGACGCCCTCGGTGCCCCAATCCCATCCCGCTGGTAGTTGCCAGTTGGCGAGGTGCGGGGGCAGCTTGTTCGTGACGCGGTCGCGGAATGGACGATCGGTTGGTGACATATCTTTGTGTAAACAAAAGACTTAGCTGGCAGAACGCAACGGTGCGCACTGCCGGCAAGCACGCCAAAATGGAGTATCGGGAATGACAGACGGCTCGCCCTCGATTACATACGAGACTCTCTATCCAGACGTTCCAACTCCGGTCCGCGCCACCAGGGAATCCGCCGGATACGACGTCTGCGCGTATTTGATGGGGCGAACCGTGAGGCTTTCGGATGGGCTGAAAGTGCGCGAGCGCGCGAGCGATGATGCGCACCGGCTGCACGTAGAGCCTGGTGAGGTCGCGCTGGTGCCGCTGGGGTTCAAGGCACGGCTACCGGACGGCTACGAGGCGCAGGTGCGGATTCGGAGCTCGATCGCGTTCAAGCGGGGGCTGATCATTCCGAATGGTCCCGGCACGATCGACGCGGACTATCCGGACGAGTGGATGGTGATGCTGAAGAACGACTCGCCGAGGGGAGTGGTGATCGAGCATGGGGAGCGGATCGCGCAGATCGTGCTGGCGAAATATGCGGTGTTGGAGTGGTCGCCGGGGTACGTGTCGGTGAGCACGAATCGCACGGGTGGAATCGGCAGCACATGAAGCGATGCGTGTTGGCGCTGTGGACGATTTGCGCGATGCTCGTCGCTTCACCGTCTCGAGCGCAGGATGCTCGTGCTCTCGGAGCGCACGCGGGCGTGACGGCCGATTCGGCGAGCGCGGCACGCGTGCGCGAGGAGTTCGTGCACGCGTGGAGCGGTTACAAGCGCTATGCATGGGGGCACGACGAGCTGCTCCCGCTGAGCAAGAGCTACCACGATTGGTACGGCGAGGGTCATTCGCTTCTCATGACGCCAGTGGATGCGCTCGACACGATGATCCTGATGGGATTGATGGATGAGGCGCGCGAGGATCGTGAGCTCATCGCGACGACGCTCAACTTCGATCAGGACATCTACGTCAAGAATTTCGAGATCACCATCCGGCTGATGGGTGGACTGCTGAGCGGCTACGAGCTCAGTGGAGACAAGCGCATTCTCGCGCTAGCGGACGATCTCGGCACGCGTCTCCTTCCGGCATTCGATTCGCCGACGGGAATGCCATACATGTTCGTGAATCTCAAGACGGGAAAAGTGCGCAACCCGCGCACGAATCCGGCCGAGGTGGGGACTCTGCTGCTGGAGTTCGGAACGCTTAGCAAGCTGACGGGGAAGCGCGTCTACTATGACAAGGCGAAGCGCGCCGTCGTCGAGATGTACGCACGTCGCTCCAGGCTCGGCCTCGTGGGCTCGTGGATCAACGTGGAAATGGGAGCGTGGACCGACAGCACCGCGCACATCAACAGCGGAATCGATTCGTATTACGAGTATCTGCTGAAGGCGTGGCTTCTGTTTGGTGACCAGGACTGCAAGCGGATGTGGGAAGCCAGTATGAGATCGGCGAACAAGTATCTGAGCGAGGAGACGCCGAGCGGTTTCTGGTACGGGGAAGTGAACATGAATAGTGGGGCGCGGCTGAGCAGCCACTTCGAGTCGCTCGCCGCCTTCTTCCCCGGCACGCTCGCGCTGTCCGGAGATCTCGATCGTGCGCGACGGCTGCAGACATCGACGTATAAGATGTGGACGACGTTCGGCGTCGAGCCGGAGACCATTGACTATCGCTCGATGACGATCGTGGGCGATGGCTACGAGTTGCGCCCGGAGATCATTGAGTCGGCGTACTACCTCTACCGCTTCACTGGCGACGAACGCTATCGGGAGATGGGTCGAACCTTTCTGCGCGATATCATCGCGTGCTGCCGAACCGATGTCGGGTACGCGTCACTGAGCAGCGTGCCGAAGCGCACGCAACGCGACGCGATGGAGAGCTACTTTCTCGCGGAGACGCTCAAGTATTTGTATCTGATCTTCGCGCCGCCCGGGACGGTGGATCTTCGGGACCACGTTTTCAATACGGAAGCGCATCCACTGGCGAAGCTCGGGCGGTGACTTCGCGTTTCGAGCGTGGCGGATGATGCGGCGCTCGATCGCGGAGAGTGCGTGCCCTGCTGGTGGACCTGGGCGCGCCCCGAGTCTGCTTCGATCGGGCGGCCTGAATCGCCCCCCAAGCCGGCTAAACCCCCCAAATCGCTCTGAAACGCAGCGAACCCTTCCGCGCGGGGGGAGTAAACAGATAGAGTAGACACAAAGAATCCTTGATGACGGAACGCTGACGCCTTGGCCTAGCCATGTGAGAGGCTGGTCAAGCGGGCTCGTACACCGGGAGAAGGGCGCATGCTTCGGCTCAGAAGTTTGGGACAGTGCGTGATAGAAGCGGGGGAGACAAACCTGCTGCCGGCGGCGGAGACGCTGTTCGCGTTGGCACTCTATCTCATCATGGAAGCTGGACGCGCCGTCGGACGTGCGGAGCTGGGGCGGGCGCTATGGCCTGGAGTGCCGAGCGGAAAAGCGCAGCATGGCTTGCGGCAGGCGATCTACAAGCTGCGGTCGTTCGACATAGAGATTACGGCCCAGCGTTCGGCGCTGAGGTTAACCCCGGGCACGTTCACCACCGATTTCGCCGAACTGCTTCTCCCGCAGACGTCTGCGACGCAGGAAGCGCTCGCCGACCAGATATCCGGCGCATTCCTGCCGGGCTATCGCCCCCAACTTTCCGAAGCATATGCGACCTGGGTCGAACGACAGCGCGACGTCGTTCACTCGGCCGTTGCGCGCACGCTGATGGCGGGCATGCAGGCGAAGAAGCGGGTAAGCGACTGGAATCGCGCGGAAAGGCTCGCGACGATGTGTTTGAAGCTCGATCCGCTGAACGAGGAAGCGACGCTGACGCTGGCGGAGGCAGCGGCGTTAGGCGGAAGCAAGACGAAGGCATTGTCGATATTGAACCACTATCTCGAGGACATCGGCGAAGGCGCGAGCGAGATCAAGCTGCCGGCGGTTCTTCTACGGCGACGAATTTCCGAAGTGTACCAGGACAGTGTGTTCCCCGTGCGCGACGCACCGTTCGTCGGGCGAGAGAACGAGATGGCAGAGCTGACGCGCGCGCTGGCGAGGGCGCAGGCCGGACACGGAAGCGCGTACGTGATCACGGGCGAGCCGGGAATTGGAAAGACGCGGCTCCTCTCCGAGTTCACGCGCGTCGCGGCGCTGCAGCGACTGCACATCGTGCGCGTGGGATGTCAGTCGCACGATGTGCGGCGACCGCTGTCGGTGTTCGTGGATCTCGTGCCGAAGCTGCTGGCGCTGCCGGGGGCGTTGGGATGTTCGCCGGAGTCGATGCAGCTGCTGCGGCGCCTGGTGGCGCATGATCCGGAGGAGGCGCGGAACAGGGAGGAAATGGAGCTTTCGAGCATCAGTTTCGAAAACACGCGCATGGCAATCTGTGACATTCTTGAAGCTGTAGGCGCTGAGAGATGCCTCCTGCTCGAGATCGAGGATGCCCAGTGGCTAGATCCCCACTCCGGAAGACTCGTGCAAGAGATCAGTATATGGGCCACAACAAACAAAACCCTTTTGCTTGCGACGTCTCGAACGATGCTTCTCACAGAAGAGCATCTTCAGGCTCTGGTGCTTCGACCGTTGACTCCCGTAGCTGGTACGACAGTCGCGCGCGCGCTTACATCTGAAGTAACTGGCAGTGACGACTTCCGTGCTTGGTGTGTGACCTCGTCAGGCGGGAATCCATTTTACCTTATCGAATTGCTTCGTAACGGAACTCAGGCAGGTGACAAGTACCAACCACCGCGCTCGCTAACGAGGCTTTTGCATCACCGAGTCTCGCTTTTGAGCGAAGATGCTAAAAGCCTCTTAGAGACTTGCTGCATTCTTGGCCTACATTCGACTTTAGAGCGCGTCGAAACGTGCATTCAGGCTCCCAGACAGGGCCTTTTGCGCGCGCTGGCCGAGCTCGAAGCTGCGGGTATGATCACAGTTGACGGCGGTCGGATATTGAGCAGACACGATGTCTTGACGTCGGTCGTATTTGAGCAGATGAGCGACGCGGTCAAGAACATGCTTCATCGATACGCGGCCCAACAATTGGAAGCAGAAGCCGATAAATCGCAGGCCGTGAATTTGATCTGGGAAAGCGCTGAGCATTGGGTCCTTGCGTCGGATTCATCACGAGCGGTTCAACTCCTTCGTCGATTCGGCCACTATCTCGAAGACATCGGCATGTTGGCCGATAGTGCTCGGGTGCTCGAGCGTGCTCAAATGGTTGCGTCCTCGCCAAGCGAGAAGTATGAAATAGGTAAGGATCGCGCTCGCACGTTAGTCCGCGCCGAGCAGTCGCTTGAGGCGATCGAAGTGCTCGAAGAGCTCATCCTCCTCAGACAATCAGTGCATCCGAAGGCTTCCGTGCTCGACGAGGTCGGGCAAATGTACCTTCAGGCACAGTGGAAGACCGGCGGTTCTGTACCAGAACTCGTAGCAAATTGTCTTAAGGCACTGTCATCGAGCGACTCTTCGCCAGAACATATCGTAGCAACCGCTACTTGGCTCTTAGTAGCCGCAGATAACCTTTGCGACAGCGGGCTAGCAACTCGAGTTCATTCGCGTACTATCGATTGTCTCCACGCCGAAAGCGTGGCGGAAGACTCGCGATTGCTCTTTCAAATGATTTATCACAGCGCATTCGGAGACGGCATTCGAGCTTGCGATCTAGCGATGCAGTTGGTGGAGTTCACACGATTGCATTCTCCTCCGCTAGTTGTAGCTCGCCATTTACGATTTGCCTCTTATGTCTTCCGGAGTCATCGGCCAGGGAACGAAGCGCTTCAGCTAGCAGACGAGGCATATCAAATCGCGGCGACCACCGATGCAAAACGAGCAATGTCATCTTGCGCGAACGCAATTGGGTCAATCTACATGCAAATGGGGGAGCTTGAGTTGGTGGACACGTGGCTAACTCGAGCCGTTGTTGCTCACGCGCCTGGGAGTGTGGACGTCGCAGCCGTGAATATCTGGGCCGACCGAGCAGAACTAGCGGTGCGGCAGGGCGACGCTACCCTGGCGGAATTCTACCTCTCCGGATGTTTGCTGGGTCATGGCACCGCAAAAGCGACGAGAGGCGAGGTGCTGGTGCAGACGCTCGAAATCCGGATTTCGCTTCTCCGAAACGAGCCCATATGCGCCGCTTCGATTGAAGCGTTTGAGCAATCATTCAATCACGCGAAGACAATGTCCATGATGGACTTTTCGGCCGAGTCAGTTGCTCTAGCATTAGAATCAGTTGGTCGCCACGGCGATGCACGACAGGCTATCAGCTCCTACGTTCTTCGCGAACGTCGTGATTCGTGCCCGCTCGCTCCAAGTCTATTATTCATGTTCGAACGGCACCGCCGAAGTGATCCCGCGCCCACGGAATGACCGGCGATATCGTTAAGTCCTGGGGTAAGTCACAAAAAAACGCGCCGAGTTACGGCGCGCATTTCAACAGATTGCCTCTTGGATTACATCGCTCTCAGCGCTCTTGGCGGACGCCCCACGCTTGTAGTAGCGACAGGAGTAGAAATTCGCTGCCCAGGCGCGAACAGCAACCCAAACATCGGGCTAGCCAACAATTTGTCACAAATGTACGGGTCAAATTGCTTGGCACGATACTTAGTGAGTTCGGAGCGCACCTGTACCTCCCCAAGCGCTTTTCGGTACGGGCGATCTGTCGTCATCGCATCGATTGTGTCGGCGAACAAGACAATGCGTGATGCAAGCGGGATCTGTTCTCCGGAAAGTCCGTCTGGATAGCCACTTCCGTCCCAATTTTCGTGATGATGACGAACTGGAAGTACAATGTCAGCGAGATGCGACACTGTCATGACCAGCTCTGCACTCTTGATGGGATGGCCCTGCATCACTTCCCACTCAGCCGGTGTCAGCTTCTCGGGTTTCCGCAGAAGCGGAGCGTATATCTCGTGAATTTTGCCGACATCATGTAAGAGCGCCGCAATTCGGACGCGCTCTACCTGTTGGCCACTGAGCCCGAGGGCGCGCGCTATCAGTTGTGAATAGTGCGCCACTCTTCTAGAGTGGCCTGACGTGTAGGGATCCCGCGCCTCGATCGCCTTAACCATCAGCTCCAGGAGTTCCTGATTGACACGCTCCAACTCGGAGTTTGTCTTATAGAGTTGACGTACGCCGATCAGCGGAATGCACAGAGCCATTGCTCCAAACGCCCCCGAACTGACGTAAACCCACGCGAGCAGATAGACAACGGGAGCTGACAACAAGTCGTACGGAAGGCTCGTTACCGTGTTCTTGCTCCAGATGTGTAAAAGACTTCCGCCCTCGCTGACAGCGATTACGCCTGCAACAAGGAGAGTATTAATTGCGAAAAATACCGTGATCAATACAACCAACGACATGGCATTTAGCCGCGCTCCTTCAAGCAACCTTACAGACGGCGACGCGAGAAGCGATGTACCACCAATGAAACGGTAGACAATCGTCGCAACGGCGATCGCAGTAGCCACCTGCATAACGTTGAACAGAAGCTTGATAGGTGCCGGGCGCTTCCATGTTTCGGCAAGAAATATTGAAACGATCGCCGCAATCGCAGCGACCCAAGTTGGAGAAATGATAGCCGCAGCCAACAACGGGATAAAGGCAATTGAGCCAGTTCCGCTGCGCGGCAAATTGAAGGCGAGCAGGTGGACGAAGAGTCCAATTACGGCCATCCAGACGACAGCAGAAATAGCGACTGGTTGCACGTCGGGAGCAAGCAGAAACAATGCGCCGTTCACGAGAACGGCGCAGAGGGCTACTCCTCCGACGTACACGACAGTGCGAGTTTCCATAAGTGAGAAAGTCCCCCCGGACGCTAGCCTAGGCCCAAATCTGCAGTGCTGCCGAAACCATTCCGCCGGTGATGAAACCGATAAACCGCGCTAGAGCATGCATTCGCGTCACCCCCCTTTGAACTACTTGAGTCGCGAATCCAATGTGGAATCGCGCAAAGGTCGGCTCCGCTCAACTACTGTCATGCCCGCTCAACTCCGCTTACCAGAGAACGGGG
>JALYSW010000294.1 GCA_030854615.1 Gemmatimonadota bacterium | reverse complement strand
GGGTCAAATTCTCAAAGTACAGATCCACTAGCCCGAGGGCGCCCACGACGATCCGCGCGGAGTGACCGCGCGGATCGCTCGCACCCGACCGAGGTCGCCGGACAGGAATTTTTGAATCGGGGTCGTGAGACTCGTCCCTGCGATTCCGCGCGATCCGACTCCGCTCGGTTGCTGTCGATTCTGGTGTCGACTGAACCCGATAGGACGCTCGACGCCTGACCGTACGCGAAAGTGACCGGCGTCTCGCGGCAGCGGGGGGGCAGCGAAGGCTGCTCCACATATTTTCTTTTGACAAGTAGCATATCGATAATCGAGATGCTGCTAATCGAGTCTTTGTGAGAGAATGCCCTGTCAGCCTCCGCTGACGGGGCATTGTTAACATCGACACTCGCTGCTCGGAGACTAGGGAATCCATCGTCCTGTCCTGTATCAGGATCCAACTCGGCGCTCACTTGCGTCGAGCACACATTGTAGGACGACGGTTCACCTCTGACCTGGAGGGCCGTTCGATGCCGCCCAATCGCATCGCAGTCGTCGCGTTTTTCTCCTCCCTCCTGCTCGCGCCCAGCGCGCGCGCCGTCGGCGCGCAAGTGCCGAGCGATCCCTGTGCACAAGCCACGGCGGCTCAGGTGAGTACCGCGCTCGGCGAGACCGTCGACGCCGGAACGCAGGGTCCTACCGTCACCTGCACCTGGGTCGCCAACCGGCCGACACACCAGATCGTGACACTCGTGTACTCGCCACCGGGTGACTGGAGTTCGCGGAAGACCCGGCAGCTACCGGGCATCACCAAGGTTGCGGTGAGCGGCGTTGGTGACGACGCCATTGCCGAGACGTTGGGAAACGCCGTGACGTTGTTCGTGAAGAAAGGGAGCGTCATTTTCATAGTTCGCGTCTACGGTGTGCCCGATCCCGCGAAGCAACTCGCGATCGAAAAGCCCATCGCGCTAGCCGTCGCGGCCAAGCTGTGAGCGTGAGCATCGGCGCGCCGACGCCTCACGCGCCCTCTACGCACATCGCTCGCGACCTCGTCGCAACGGAGAGGCGAAGCGTCACCATGCTATTTCCGTCCCGCGTCGCCTACTTCTCCACCGCTCGCCGCGGCCAGAAGGTCTTCGCGAGCGCGAAGGCGAGCAACGCCAGAAGCAGGAGTTGCGCGAGCACGGTCTCCCACGTGGGGTAGATGCCCAATGATTCCACGCTGGAAAAGCCGGGAATCACGGATATGGGGACGACATTTCCCTCTTGCAGCTCACGGATGCCCTTGCCCATGAAAACGAACGCCATGTAGTACAACAGGATGCTCGTCACGCCAAAAAACGGTCGCAGCGGAATGCGCACGCCGTACCGATAGAAGAGCGTGAAGATGATCGCGAGCGCCGCGAAGCCGGCGACGATGCCCATGGCGATCGGCAGCGCGAGAGCTCCGCCCTCACTGAACAACGCCTGATAGAACAGCGCGGTCTCGGCGCCCTCGCGATACACCGCGAGGAAGGCCACGAACGCGAGCGCGCGGCCCCCGCCCTGCTCGAGCGCCGTGGCGACCCTTTCGCGGATGAACTGCTGCCACTTCGCGGCTTCGACGCGCGAGATGAGCCAGTAGCTCACCGAGAAAAGCACCGCAACGGCAATGAGCAGTGTCACCCCTTCGATGATTTCGCGGCTCGCCGGCACTGCGGCGAGCGCCGTCTCGATGATCACCGCGGTCAGCGCGCTCGCCGCCAGACCAAGAGCGACGCCGAGCCAGATGGAGCGCAGGCGCTCGCGATGACCGGTCTTGAGCAGAAACGCCACGACGGCTCCCACGACGAGGATGGCCTCGAATCCCTCGCGCAGGATGATCAGAAAGGATTGCCAGAATGCCTGGCTCACGCTGCCCGTTGGCCTCGTCAACTCGATGATGGCGGGGAGATCGGCTTCGATTGCGTTGCGCGCGCGCTCCGCGCCGTGGATGTCGCCGCTCCGCACAGCACCCTTGAAATCGGCGAATAGTCGCTCGGCGGAAGCAACGAGACCCGGATTTTTTGCGCGCGCGCGCGTCTCGAGCGGCTCGAAAGAGATGTACGCGTCGAACGCGCGGCTGCCGGCCTCGCGGGCTTGGCCGAGCCGCGCCGCAGCGAGCGACTGTTCCATGAGCGCTCGCACGTTGCGCCCGATGACGGCCGCATCCGCGCTGTCGCTGGTGACGAGCGCGTGCGATGCGGGCGCGCGGAGGGCGACCTCGCGCAGATACGCGACAATGCTTTCCACCTCGTCGTCGGTGAACGCGCCGCCCCCCGGCCGTTGCGTGCCGAGCATGCCAAGCTTCACCTGTTGCGCGAGCTGATCGTCGCTCAGCTCCGACTGCCACGCGAACGAGCCGATCTCGGGCGGCAGCTTCCCGCGGTCATGCGCGATGAGGGCCTCGCCCTCAGCGACTTGCGCGGGCGAAGTGCGAAGCGTCATCAGATACCACACGATGTTCCATCGCTGCTCCGGCGTCAGGACGTCGGCCCAGCCGGTCATCTGCGTACCGCGGATGCCGACTGATGCGACCCGGTACATCATCGCCGGGCTCACCTTTCTCGCGGTCGCCTTCTCACCGATAGCGGGCGGCCTGGGAACGATGCCGACCGCCGCCGGCCCATCGCCCCGACCAAGGGCGCCATGGCAGCTCGCGCATTTCTGTTCGAAGCGCATGCGCCCGTCGTTGATATCGATGGGGATGCGCGGAAGCTCCAGCGCCGCCTGCGTCCCCATCGTATCGGCGAATCGCTGCTGCATCGCCGCGAGGAGCTGCGGCGGGCGTCCCGCCT
>JALYSW010000149.1 GCA_030854615.1 Gemmatimonadota bacterium | reverse complement strand
ATTCTCGGCGCCTCGCGCGGGTCGTCGACGGTCGATTGTTGACGCTCGAGGAGCAGGATCGCAGGCTGTGGAATCGAGAAGCGATCGCGAGCGGACTGGCGCTCCTGGAACAAGCGCGAAAGTCGGGAACGCTCGGCCCATTCCTTCTTCAAGCGGAGATCGCAGCCTTGCACGCGGAACCGCCGTCGCCGTTGGACACGGATTGGGCTCAAATCGCGCGTGTTTATGAGCAACTTTTCGGACTGACACCCTCGCCCGTAGTTGCCCTGAACCATGCCGCCGCGTTGGGGATGAGCGGTCGATTGGAAGAAGCAATGGCGCGATTAGACGACCTCGGAATATCCGAGGACCTGCGCCAGTACCATCTGTATCACGCTGCCCGCGCGGACATGCTGCGCCGTCTTCATCGCTATCATGAATCGGAAGCGGCGTACCGGCGTGCGCTCAGCCTCGCCACGAATCTCGTCGAGCAGACATTCTTGCGCCAGCGAATTGCGGAAGTGACGACGGCCGCGGCAGCGGACTGAGTACTCTTGGATCCCAAAGCAGGAGATCGAAACGACGTTGGGCCGTGCCGCGCCTCTCCCGGCGACAGAGACTGGACCTCGTGCGTGATCGGCTCGCGATCGGCGCGGCACTGTCTGGGAAATTGTACGTGTCTGCTCGGCCGAAGCCGTGTTGCGCCGAAGGGTACGTCGCAGAGTGAACGGATAGAAAGCTGCTACTCGGCGAAAGCGTGAAATGACTCGGTGAACGGTTGCTCGAGATGAGGAGGGCGTCCCCGAGAACGGGACCGCATACATCCGTCCCACCGCGCCCGTGCCGCGCCATCCGCCATGGCCCAGGAAACACGCTGGTAGAGGAACGCGATCGCCGCCCGCACAATTGGCTGGTGCCCGTCATCGACACCTCAACCAATCTCAATACGCTTCCTCGCTGGATTGTTGGTGTTCGTCATCGCGGCCTCCACATCACTCGCGCAGTCCGCCGGTGAATGGACCGCATACGGGCCGATTCACTCGCATACCATTCATCCCAGCTCGATTGTCGAACCGTCGCTCCGGTCTTCGCCCAGTCGTTGCTCCCCGCTAACTGTGTTCCAAGCGCTCAATTGTCCGTCTCTCGCCGAACCCGCAGCTCATGAGTTACTTTCTCTGCCGTTTGAACACCCCGCGCCCTACCTTCGCGCAAAATATATCCGCCCGCGAGCGAAATATGATGATGCAGCACACCGGGTATTGGACGAAGATCTTGCACGAAGGGCGAGCTGAGCTCTTTGGCTCCGTGGGCGACCCGAGCGGGGTGCGGGGCACGGTAATCCTCAACGTCGATGATCTTGATGCGGCCAAACAACTAACCGCCGACGATCCGGTGATTTGGTCCAGAATTGTATTCATATATGTGGCAGGCCGTCGTGCGCTCTAAGACCCCATAAGGAACGACGCGCGAGAATCGCCGAGTTCGAAACCGCTCGCGCCTGCGGTGCGTACGTGCAATGACTCTGCCGAGTCGCTCCTGATCGAAGCATCACGGGTCGAGGCGCATGACTGAGAAACCGGTAAACCCACATATCCCCATCCGACAGTCCGCGCTAAGAGCGTCACCGACTAGTCGGCGCCTTGCATTCGTCGACAACCTTCGCTGGCTCATGATCATTCTGGTCATCAGCATGCACGCGACGGATACATACAGCCCACTCGGTAACTGGTATTACGTCGAACGGCCGCCGATCGGATCGGCGACGTTCCTGACATTCGCGATCTGGCAGATGTACCTGCAATCGTTTTTCATGGGCCTGTTGTTTTTTGTTGCGGGCGTCTTCACGCCAGCCTCCATCGACAAGAAGGGACCGAAGCAGTTCATGCATGACCGCGCGTTCCGGCTTGGACTACCGGTGCTGTTTTACATGCTCGTGCTCGGTCCGGTAACGGAGTACTACGTGTCGCATTCTTGGACCGCGCCGTACTCGTTCCCTCATGAGTGGTGGCAACACATCGCGGACCTGGAAGTCTTGCAGGAGAATGGCCCGCTCTGGTTTTGCGTGGCCTTGCTGATTTTCGCGCTCGTATACGCCGCGGGATACGCATTGAACGGACGCGGCCCGACCCATGATCGACGGTGGACTGCGCCCGGAACAATCGCGTTGATCGGGTTCGCGCTGGCGATGGCGGCCGGAAGATTCATCATTCGTCTGGTCCTGCCACCGGGAGCGTCGTTGCTCAATATGCACTTGGGTGACTTCGCCCAATACATTCTCCTGTTCGGTGCAGGAATCATGGCGACCCGAAACCGGTGGCTCGAGCACCTGTCGTGGGTCACAGGGAAACGGTGGTTATCCGTTGTCTTGCCCGTCGGGTTCGCGGCTTGGTTGGCCATTCTCGCAGGCAGCGCAATTTTTCAAGGCGGACATGACCTTCCGTCTGAAGGTTGGCATTGGCAGAGCGCAGCGCTCAGCGTCTGGGAATCGTTTACGTGCGTCGCGCTGTGTCTTGGCCTCCTGACGATGTTTCGCGAGTACTTCGGCGCGCAGGGACGGCTTGCGCGGTTCCTGTCCGACAATGCATTCGCGGTCTACGTGTTCCATCCGCCCATCGTGATCGTAGGCGCGCGACTCCTGCACGGCTTCGCGTGGCCCGCGTTGGTGAAGGTTGTAATTTTGACCGGTTTCGGTGTGGTCGTTACCTTCGCGTTGAGTGCGTGGGTGTTCCGACGCATTCCCGTGCTGCGGACCATCCTGTACGCAGATGTGCCGCTCGCGTTGAGCATCGGGCTTCGCACGGTGATAGATCGTCGCCGGCGCAAGCGTTCGGTCGTCGCATAACCGCAGTGCGCCCGCGTCCATCGCACGGCGGTCGCACTGCACTGCTCGTTGTCGATAGACTGGTTGATCTTCTGTCTCCATGCGCGGCGCACCACGAGTGCCGTCGACGAACGCACCGATCCGTGCCGATCCTGCGCTCTCTGTTCGCCTCCCTGTCGGCGGACGAGCTGGCCCTGTTGGCGAGGAGGCTCAATGTCGAAATCGGCCTCTCAACGGTCCCCACAACGGTCCCCACGAAAAAATCGCCGGAAACCATTGGATCTCCGGCGATCGGAACTGCTGTGCAGGTAAAGGCTTCAAGAGAGCGGGCGACCGGGCTCGAACCGGCGACGTCCAGCTTGGGAAGCTGGCATTCTACCAACTGAATTACACCCGCAAGGCTACGACTAAGATTTAGCGGATACGGACCGGAGCGTCAACCGGCCGACATCGCATCGGAGCTCCCCCGGGCTAGCTCGGACGAGCCGGGCGCGCTCACACCTCGGGTCCCCCGCAGAAGAGTGAGCACGAACGTCGTCCCGACGCCAGGCATGCTCTCCGCCACCAGGTCGCCATTCATGCTCCGTGCAAGATCGCGCGAGATCGCGAGGCCGAGCCCCACGCCCTGCTGACTCGAACCGGTCAGATGGCGGTCGATCTGGACGAACGGCTCGAAGATCTCCTCCAGCTTGTCGATCGCGATCCCGCGCCCCGTATCGCGAATTGCAACCGACACGATTTCGCGCGGTTCGTCCGCGCTCTCGGAGTCCGCATCACACTCGACCTCTACGTTCCCGCCCTCATTCGTGAACTTGCATGCGTTCGATAGCACGTTGAGCAGAATCTGCTGCAACTTCTCGCTGTCCGCGCGCACGCGCAGCGACGCGTCGCAGCGTGGATAGCTGTAGCGGATCTTCTTCGAATTGAACTGCGGCGCGACGAGCGCGTCCACATTCTCGAACACGGTCGCAAGCGAGACATCGCGAATGTGCAGATCGAGCTGCCCGCTCTCGATTTTCGCGAGGTTGAGGATGTCGTTGATGAGCGAGAGCAGATACTGTCCGCTCTTCTTGATCCGTCGCAGGTCCTCGCGCTGCGGCTCGACGAGCGGGCCGCGGATCTCGAGTGCGAGCAGGTCCACGTATCCGCCGATGGCGTTGAGCGGCGTACGCAGCTCGTGCGACATCGTCGTCAGGAAAAGCGACTTCGCGCGATTCGCCTCTTCGGCGCGGCCCGTCGCCTCCTCCGCCATCGTCGTCTGCTCCTGTAGCGCCTCGACGGATGCGCCCAACTCTTCCGCCTGCGCCTCGAGTTCGGTCGCTTGCTCCTGCAGCTGCTGATTCTGCATCTCGAGCTCGCTCGCCTGCTCCTCGAGATGCACCTGCTGCGTCTCCATCTCGGCCGCCTGATCCTGCAGCTGCTGGTTCTGTAGCTCGAGCTCGACGGTCTGCTCGCCGAGGAGCCGGTTCGCGTCTGCAAGCTCCGCGTTCTGTGCGTCGAGGCGGCGGGCGATAGTGGCCTGACCAAACGCGAAGCGCGTGAGCAGTGTGTTGAGGAAGAGCGCGATCAGTACGGCGGCGATCGTTCCGCCGATGACCGTCGCCTCGACGATGCGGTAGCGTCGCTCCAAGCCGTTCGTGCGCCCGGAGAGTAGCGCTTCCTGGCGACTACCGATCACGCGCAGAGTGGCGCGAATGTCATCCATCGCGTTCTTGCCGAGGCCGACGGTCACGAGCGCGAGCGCCGAATCGCGCATCCCCGCGCGCGAGAGACGGATCATCTTCGCGAGCTCGCCAAGTCTAAAGTCGATGCGGCGGGAGAGCGTGTCGAGCTCCAGGCGCTGCTGCACGTCGGCGCCCGCGAGCTGCCGGAGTGTCGCCGTGTCCGAGGTGATCGCGAGGAGCGCGGAGTGATAGGGCCCGAGATATCGCTCGTCGTTGGTGAGCAGGTATCCGCGCTGGCCCGTCTCGGCGTTCGTGACATCCTGAAGTGTCGCCTGCGTCGCCTCGATCACACGATGAGTGCCGGCGACGACATCGCGGGCATCGCGGGTGCTGTTGATGCCGTCGAAGGTGAGGAGTCCGAGCAGCATCACGATGAAGGCGATGCCACCGGTTGCGCCGAGCCGCTGCAAGGTCGTGAGTCGCACGCCCGCGCGCGGGGGCTCGCGATTCGCGCGTCGGTCGGCCGATCCCGATCGTAGATCAGTCATTCGACTCTGAGCTGACGTGTCGTTCGAAAGTCGAGGCGTGCGAAGGAGGTGCCTCGGCTCGGGAGGTTCGGAGACGCAAAACGGACGGGCGGAATTCTACGGGTTGTTCGGGGCGCAAGCAACGAATGGCAGACGTGGGGCGAGCGGTAGGGCGCGCGCGTGCGCAAAATTTTTTACAATGCGGTCGATTCGAGAGGAGTGTCCGCTGAAACCGCCGAGCTCGCCGCACCGCTATGGAGAGATATTATTTCCCACTACACATGCAACGCCGCGGAGGAGGGATGATCACGCTCGCCCCAATTACGCTCGAAGGATACGGTGTGCGGCTCGAGCCGCTCCAGCCGGCGCACGCCGATGCGCTGGCAGCGGCGGCCTCCGACGGGAAGCTGTGGGAGCTGTGGTTCACATCCGTTCCGGAGCCCGAAGAGATGCGCGCGTACATCGACGAGGCGCTCGCGGGGCAGCGAGCGGGAACAATGTTGCCGTGGGCGGTGCGGGAGCTGGAGAGCGACACGATCGTCGGCGCGACGCGCTATCACGACATCGTACCGGCGCTCGATCGCGTGGAGATCGGGTGGACCTGGTATGCGAAGCGCGTGCAACGCACCCACGTGAACACGACGTGCAAGCTGCTGCTCCTGACGCACGCGTTCGAATCACTGGGTTGCGAGGTCGTCGGGCTGCGCACGGACAACTTCAACTTCGCGTCGCAGAAGGCCATCGCCGGGATTGGCGCGAAGAAGGACGGTGTGTTGCGACACCACATGCGCCGGCGCGACGGGAGTGTGCGGGACTCGGTGATGTTCAGTATCCTCGCGGCGGAGTGGCCGGATGTGCGGAAGCATCTCGAAGGGAGGCGCACTCGCGGGAGTTCGGCGGCAGGGTAGCGACGTTCAGAGCAAAAAAACGCCCCCGCGGATCGCGGAGGCGCTTTGAATATTCACGTTGCTTCCGTTGAGAGCCAGCTCCGAGGATCGAACTCGGGACCGCTCGATTACGAATCGAGTGCTCTACCGCTGAGCTAAGCTGGCGACCGTTCTCTCGTTCGTTGCTGCCGATCTACATGCCCTGACGCGGACTCGAACCGCGACGCCTTGCGGCACCACCCCCTCAAGATGGCGTGTCTACCAATTTCACCACCAGGGCCTGCCATGCAATTGTCAAACGACCAGCCGACTGCAAACGCCACCTGCAACATCACCTGCAACATCACCAGTACAAGCGGGGCTGACGGGGCTCGAACCCGCGACCTCCGGTGTGACAGACCGGCACTCTAACCAAGCTGAGCTACAGCCCCTCGTAGTTCCCAACGCATCCCTACACTTTCCCAACTCCCCATAGCCCCAAGGGGAATCGAACCCCTCTCTGCACCGTGAAAGGGTGCCGTCCTAACCGATAGACGATGAGGCCTTACCCGGCAAGTCCATAGGAAAGTAGCGCTAACGGGATTCGAACCCGTGTTTGGGCCTTGAGAGGGCCCCGTCCTAGTCCCCTAGACGATAGCGCCGGAAATCGCTACAGGCCCGGCAGGAATCGAACCTGCAACCGCCGGTTTTGGAGACCGGTGCTCTACCAATTGAGCTACGGACCTACAAACCGCTCCCATCTCGCCTCACTGCCGAAATCAGTCG
>JALYSW010000249.1 GCA_030854615.1 Gemmatimonadota bacterium | reverse complement strand
TATAGAGCTCGTGCGCCCGCTCGTCGTACTCCTCGGAACTCAAGAAGGGCGTGGCCATGTGGCGAGCTTCCTCCGACGTCGAAAGGTCTTGCCTATTTTAGTGTGACGTAGCCGCAGAGTTCAATGGGAAACAGGGCGGCTTCATCACCGAAACGCAACGCGCGTGAGCTCCACCGCAATAGAGGCCGCGAGCGCTGCGTTCTGTTCCAGTAAGGCCAGATTCACTTCGCGCGCTCGCCCGGACGTGGCTTTGTCGACGTAGGCGAGCAGAAAGGGCGTGATCGCCGAGCCCTGGATGCCGGCTCGCGTGCTCTCGCGTATCCCCTCTACTACAGCACGCTCGACTACCGATGCGGGCAACGCGTACTGCACCGGCGGAGGCTGTACGACGAGTAGCGCACCCGTCTGCCCGAGCTCGCGTTTGGCCCTGAAGATCGACGCGATCATCGCCGGATCGTCGACGCGCCGCACCGGGATGCCGCTCTCGGCGCCGTAGAAGGCAGGGAGCTCGCTGGTCCCGAAGCCGGCGATCGTGACGCCAAGCGTGTCCAGTCGCTCCGACGTCGCGCGAAGATCGAGAATCGCCTTGGGTCCCGAACACACCACGATGATCGACGTGCGCGACAGCTCGGCGAGGTCGGCGGACTCATCGTACGCAGGCGCGCGATGCACGCCGCCGATGCCGCCCGTCGCCATCACCTCGATGCCGGCGCTGTGCGCGAGCAAGATCGCCGCCGCGACAGTGGTCGCACCGTCGATGCCGCGCGCCATCGCCAGCGCGAGATCACGCGCCGAGACCTTCTCGATGCCGTCGCGAGCGAGAAAACGCTCGAGCTCGTCGTCCGTGAGCCCGACGGCCGGCGTCCCCTTCACGATCGCGGTGATGAGCGGGATTGCGCCGCGCGACTCGATCGCCTCGATCATCGATCGCGCCGCCGTGCGATTCGCCGGGCTCGGCAGACCCTGGGCAAACACGGAGCTCTCGAGCGCGACGAGCGGCTTCCTCTCCACCATCCACGTGCCGAAGTCCGGAGGCGTGCGCACCCGCGATACCGCTGCCACTACGAGAGCGGCTTCAGCGATTTCTCACGCGCGGCCTTGAACTCGGCGTCGGCGTTCCACGTCGGCGTCACCGGCGAGTTCGCGAGCGTGCGTGCGAACTTGAGCACGATGTTCGAGATCTGCGCGGCGCCGCTCAGGTCGAAGTCCGGGCTGTACGCGTCCGCCGGCTGATGATAGCGGTTCGCGGTGTAGTCCATGTCTGCCTTTTCGCCGAAGTCCTTCGGCTTCCCGATGTAGTCGTCACCGGCGCCGATCGAGACCGACGGGATGCCGACCTTCGCGAAGGAGAAGTGATCGGAGCGATAGAAGTGTCCCGCCTCCGGATGCGCATCTGGTGAGAGTTTCATCCCCTGCGGGCGAATCAGGTTCGCGAGCATGGGCCCGAGCGTCGACTTGTTGTCGCCCATCACGTTGAGGTCGCGCACGCGACCATTCACCGTCACGACATCGAGGTTGAGATCCGCCACGATGCTCTGTGCGGGGACGGTCGGATGCGCGCCGTAGTACTGCGAGCCGAGCAGCCCCGACTCCTCCGCAGTGACGAAGAGGAAGATCAGCGAGCGGCGCGTCGTCGGGAGCTTCGCGGCCGCACGCGCGATCGCGAGCACCGAGGCGACGCCGGAGCCGTTGTCGACCGCTCCATTGTAGATCGAGTCGCCATTCACCGGGACGCCGATGCCGAGGTGATCCCAGTGCGCGCTGATCGCGATGTACTCCTTCTTGAGCTTCGCGTCATGCCCACGCACGACGCCGACGACGTTCGCGCTCGAGAGGTGACTCACGCTGTTGTGCGCCGAGAAGTCGATCATGATCCCGGTGCTCACCGGCTTGAAGTCGCGCGACTCGGCGTCCTTGCGCAGCTTGGCCATGTCGAGCGCCGCGGGCTTGAGCAGCGCGGTCGCCGCACTGTCGGTGATCCAGCCGCGCATGCCGAGCGCCGGCGTGGAGGACGCATCGCGCGGGAGCATCCGCTGCTCGCCGCTCCACGAGCCCACGACCGTGTGCCACGGATAGCTCGCCGCCGCAGTGGTGTGGACGATGAGCACGCCCACCGCGCCGCGACGCTCAGCCTCCTCGTACTTGTAGGTCCAGCGGCCGTAGTACGTCATGGCCTTTCCGCCGAAGAGCTTCGGCTCGGCGGCGGTGGCGGGCGGATCATTCACGAGCACGAGCAGGATCTTTCCCTTGAGATCCATTCCCTTGTAGTCATCCCATTTGTACTCGGGCGCCGAGGCGCCGTAGCCGACGTAGACCAGCTCGCCGCTCGCCTTGCTATCCTCGACGGCGGAGCCGGCGAAGACGACGACATCGTCGGGGGAGTGAAGCGTCATCGTCGACTTCCCGGTGGCGTTGACCTTGATCGAAGCGGGGTCCGCCTTCACGACGTCGATGGGAACGGTCTGGAAGTACGAGCCATTCACCCCCGGCTCGACGCCGGCGCCGCGAAGCTGGTCGGCGATGTACTCGGTGGTGAGCTTGTCGGCGCGTGTGGCGGGCGCGCGCCCCTCGAGCAGATCCGAGGAGAGGAAGCGAAGGTCGCCGTCGATCTCGGTGGCCGTGACCGGCCCGGCAGCCGCCTTCGACGTGGCCTGCGCGCCCGCGATCATCGGTGTGAGCGAGGTGAGAAGCGCGAGCGAGAGAAGGCGCATGGGAGAGGCGGTTCGGGGGAGGAAAAGTTGCGGGGGTGCGACGGTTCTGCTGCGTCCGGGGAGAAAGTTAGTGCGCGCCCCTCATGCGGTCACCCCTTGGCGCGTGGGGCGGCGCAGTGTACGGGGTGTTGCCACCGTGGCGAGCCTTTTGCTTTCCTGCCAGCCATCCCTGTTGGGCACCCGTACCGGAGCGCACGTTGAGCGAAGAACTGGCAACAGATGCACGAACCGACAGCGAGCGACGCGGAATCACCATCGGGATTCTGGTCGTCGCGCTGCTCTGCCTCTCGCTCTTCTTCGTGTGGCATCACTATGGCGTGGCTGGCTCGGACAGTACTCCGACAGCAGCGACGGCGCGGTAGCAATTCTCCGGCGACTGCGAGGTGCCCTTTCCCGCTCGGCTCAGGCGCGCGGGGGCGCCGCAACCGGCTTCGCGGTGAGGATCAGGCGGTCCGGCGCGGGACCGACGTAGCGAATAGGCCAGCACGTCGTGAGCGTGAGCTCCGGCGTCGCTGCGGGGAAGAGCGACGGCTCGTAGCGCCCGACGATCTTCCGGGCCGTGATCACCCACGTGGTGCGCGCCGTCCGCGTCTCCGTGATCACCGTGTCGCCGATGACGACGCGACCCAGCGAGTGGAAGTGTCTGTCTCGATGCGCGGAGATGACCGCGTTCCCCGGCTCTCCCGGCGACGCGGTGCCGGGAAAGTGCCCTGGTCCCGCATCGAGCTCGTCGTCGCCCACGCCCTCGGCAATCACCTCGTCGAGCTTCACCGCAGGTATCATCAGGCGCCCTACCAGCGCGCCGGTGGCGTACGTCGTGTGTGCAGGCGCCGACGTCAGCGACGCAGATGCACCCGCGCGGTGCGCCTCGAGCTCCAACCACGCCGCTCGCGCACCGTCGCGCTCGATCGCGCCGCTCGCGTATCGATAGCCGACGTAAAGCATCACCGCCGCGCCCGCCGCCACGAGCCCGGCGCCGAGCGTGCGCCGCATGCTAGTCGCGACGAAAGTGCATCGCGGCCGTCGGCGGTTTCTTCGCGGGCGGTGCGGGTGCGGGCGCATCGCCCTTGAGACCCGTGCTGTCGTGCACTTCAACGGTGCCGATGGATGCAGCAGAGTCCGCACGGATGCGCGCATCGCGATTGAGAATGACCGAATCCTTCATCACCGCTGGTTTCGCGGAATCGGGCTGCATCGCCCTCTCGAGCGACGCGCTGTCGGCGGCAGGGATGGAGACGCCAGCCGCAGAGTCGACCCACTTCTTCATGTCGGTGACGCGCGCCGCGAGCGCTACGGTCGCACGACGCACGGAGTCCTGCCTCATGGTGGTGTCGACTTTCGCGTTCGCCCGCGGAGGGATGATCGCGGCGGTGAACTGCGCGCTCGCCATGGCAGGAATCGTCAACGCCACGAGGGCGCAGGTGAGCAGCGAAAGGTATTTCAGACGCACGACGATCCTCCGGTCAAACGGACTGCGGAAGCCACCTGGGAAGGCAGGATTAGTGCCGCGATCCAGGTGGCTCGCGCACCATCACGCGTCCGGAAACTCGTCCGCCTTCGAGGTCTTGACGAGCTCGCGCTCCTTCGACGTCTTGTCGTACATCGCGAGGACCTTGATTGTTTCGCCCGCATAGCAATCGAAGGTCTTCGTTGCGCCCTTGATGACCTCGATCTGGTGTCCATCCTCGAAGCGAAGAACGATGTTCGGATAGTCCTTGTTCTCGTACTGCTTTCTGAGTTTTTTCGGAGGAGTGGGCATCAACCGTCGGATTTGGGGTGGGCGCTGCTGGGTGAAGATACCGCGTATCGGAGCCGCACTCAAGAGAACGCCGTCCGCTACTGTACACACCGGGCCCCTTCCTTGCACTCTGATAGACGGAAGTTCTAACCCGTCTCTCCTAATTCAAGGATCATATGGCCAAGCTCACATTCGCTGTAGCGGCACTGGTAGCGCTTTCCCTAGGCGGCACGCGCGTTCAGGCTCAGGAGGGGCAACAGCTCGCCACGCTCGATCAGCCAGCGGTTGCGCAGGACGCGCCGGTCGTGGCGCAGGAGGCACCCGCGGTCGCCGCGCAGGACGCACGCGCGGTCGCCGCCGATGCGCCGGTAGTCGCCGAGGAGGCGCCCACGATCGCGCCGGTCGACGCGCAACTGGACGCGCAACTGATCGTAGCGGACGCAACGCCGACGATCGCGCAGGATCCGCCGGTCGCCGCCGACCTCTCAGCGCCGACGGGCCCGAGCATGGATGCCTCCACGCTGTCCCCGCGCGTCCAGAGCCACGATGCTCTGAGCGCGAATGCCATGCGCCGTCCATCGCGCGGCAGTGGCGTCGGCCTCATGATCTTCGGTGGTGCGGCGCTCATCACGGGCCTCATCATCGGTAACAACGCCGGTACGGTCATCGCCGTAGGCGGCGCGCTGGTCGGGCTTTATGGACTATACGTCTACCTCGGTCGTCCTACAGGCATGGAGCAGGGGAGCCGCATCGGACTCGGCTACAAGCTGAACACGAACTGACCGTCCGGCGACACCGGCCGCTCGCTCCTGCGATAGTTAGTCCAGAGTTAGCCCAGCCCACGCGCCTCTCGAGGCACGTGGGCTGAGCTCTCCGGAACAGGAGAAAGAGTGTGACGGCGTCGTGGCTCGCTCCGCATCGAACGGCTCTGGTCCTCGGTGGTGGAGGGCTCAAGGGCTTCGCGCACATCGGCGTCATGCGCGCGCTCGAGGAGCGCGGGATAACGCCGGCGCGCTACGCGGGGACGAGCATCGGCGCGCTCATCGCGGCAGCGCGCGTGGGAGGGGTGCCGCTGGCCGAGATGGAGCGCCGCGCGATCTCCGTGTCAAAGCGCGATCTCTTCCGGCTGAATCGCGTCGGGATGCTCATGGATCGCTCGCGCGCGCCGTCGCTCTACCTCGAGCAGCCGCTGCGCGATCTCGTCGACTCCATCGTTCCGCACCACAGCTTCCGCGAGCTCGGGAGCAGGTTGCTGGTCAACACCGTCGATCTCGAGCGCGGGACGATCGTCGTCTGGGGGCTGCCGGGGCTCAACGACGTGTCGATTCGCGATGCCGTCTACGCGTCGTGCGCGCTCCCCGGGTTCTTCCCGCCTGCGATCGTCGGCGGCCGCGTCTGCGTCGATGGCGGCACGATCGACAATCTCCCTACCGCCATCGCATCGCTCGGCGTCGACGCGGTGATCGCGGTCGACGTCGGCAACACGGATCTCGGACGCGCGCAGGACGTCTCGAGTCGCGGTTTCGCCGCGATCTACATGCGTGCGGCATCCGTGATGATGCACGCGTTGCAGCTCAACCCCCTCGCCACGTGGATGGGGCCTCCGATGCTGCTGATCCGTCCGCGCGTCGGGCATCGTGCGTGGTTCGGCTTCTCGCACGCCGAGGAGATGATCCGGGCGGGGTACGACGGGACGATGTCGGCGCTGGACGAGCTGGAGGATGGGGCGCTCGTGCGGAATCTGATCTATCCGCGGCGACGCATCCGGGTGTCGGTGAATCGCGAAAAGTGCATCGGCTGCGGCGTGTGCACGGCACTCGCGCCGCGGATCATGAAGATGGATTCCGGGCATAAGGCGTTCGCGGCTATTCCGGAACATGAATGGTCGCCCGCCGATGGCGAGTTCGTCGGGCACTGTCCGACCGAGGCGATTACGGTCGAATCGATCGCCACTCGCAGCCTGACGACGCGGCCAGCGGAGCAGGCGACGGTCGATCGGTAGATCGTCAGCCCACGTGACTACGCCGTAACGGGCGGATAACCGCTACGCGTGATCTTCTCTCCAACCTTTTGGTCTGGAGAGGAAGATGATTCGCACCACACGATCCCCGATCGCGCTACTCACGCTTTGCGCCGCGCTCGCGTGCTCGAAGGCCGGCGATTCGCCGGCGTCGGGAGCCACCGCGCCGGCCTCACCGGCTGCGAGCCGGCATGCGTCATTCGGGAGCGGCGGCGCCAAGGCCTGCGACAAGTACCTGACTACCGACGTCGTCAAGAAAGTACTCGGCACCGACGTCGATGAGCGAAAGGAGCTCAGCTCGCAAGCGTGCACCGTCAGAAATACCTCCACTGGGGGTTCCCTGACAATCACGCTGAAGACCATCACTCCCGGAAGCTTCCACGCCTTTCGCGACTATCTCTCCGATGTGAAACCGCTCCCCGGCGTCGGCGACAGCGCGCTCTCGTCGGTCGCGCCCACGGTGACCGCGATCAAGGGGACCATGGGATGCGACTTCGATGCATCCAGGGGCTCGGCTCCTGGCGCACTCGAGGGAATGGAGCGTGCAAAGGCACTCGGCGACATCTGCAATCAAATTTTCGCGGAGGCGAAATGACAATGCACCACCTCATTGGCGTCATAGCGACCTCACTCGTATTCGCGGCAACTGCGCGGGCACAGAAGGACGTGGCAGCGTGCAAACCCGTGTTCGACGCGATGTTCAAGGTCTACACGGTGCCGACGCACTCGGTCGGCACGATGTTGGAATCCGCGAAAGGCGCGAAGCCGACGACGATAGAATCGATTCGCACCACGACAGCCACCTATGTGAAAATCGACGGTAAATGGAGGAAGGTGCCGATGACGCAGGTCGCGGCGATCGCGCAGGAGAAGGAAAACATCGAGAACGCGAAGGCCTATTCGTGCAAGCCGTTGCGACAGGAATCCGTGAACGGAGTTTCTGCCACGGTGTACGCCATCACCACGGCGAGCGAAGACGACAGGAGTGCAGGGCAGATCTGGATCGCGAAGGGAAGCGGATTGGTGCTACGTCAGGATACGGACACCGGGCTGGACGATCCGACGTCGAAGATGCACATGTCGCTGACGTACGACTACTCGAACGTGCAGGCGCCGCCGGGCGTGCAGTGATGGTTTGCTGAAAGAGACGCGTGACCGCGCGCTCGACCGAAGGCAGCGGCGCTTCGCGCGGGCGCGCGGTGCGCATCTTCCACATCTCTCCCCATCGATCGTCCCAGATCGCGGGATACAATGGACTCAATCCACTTCCGGGCGCGTGGGAGACAGCGCGCTCTCATCGGTAGCGCCCACGGTGACCGCAATCAAGGGGACCATGGGATGCGACTTCGGTGCAAAGAGGGGCTCGAATCCGGGCGCACTCGCGGGAATGGAGCGTGCGAAGTACTTCGGCAACAGCTGCATCCAAATCTCCTTGGAGGCGTTATGGCAGTGCACCATCTCATCCGCGCCATAGTGGTTTCGCTCATATTCACGGCTACTGCGCAGGCACAGAAGGACGTCGCGGGGTGCAAGCCCGTGTTCGACGCGCTGCTCAAGACCATTACGGTGCCAACACACTCGATCGGCACGAGCTTGAAATCCGGGCAGGGCGCGAACGCTAAGACGATGGAATCGATTCGCACCGCAACCGCCACGTATGTAAAAGTCAACGGCAGATGGAGGAAGATGCCGGGGACGCAGGCCGCAGCGATCGCGCACGAGAAGGAAAACATCGACAAAATGACGGCGTATGCTTGCAAACCTTTGCGCCAGGAATCCGTGAATGGTGTTCCTGCTACAGTGTACGCCGTTACGATGCAAAGCGAACACTCAAAGGGCGCAGGTCAGATCTGGATCGCGAAGGGAAGCGAATTGCTGCTACGCCAGGACATGGATACCGGGCTGGACGTCCCGTCGTCGAAGACCCCACCTGTCGCTTACGTACGACTATTCGAACGTACAGGCGCCTCCGGGCGCGCAATGAGGGTCTACTGAACGAGACGTGTGACCGCGCGCTCGACCGAAGGCAGCAACGCTTCGGGCGGGCGCGCGGGGTGCATCTCCCACATCTCGCCCCATCGATCGTCCCAACTGAGGGGATAGAGCAAGCTCAAACCCGATCCCGGCGTGTGAGTCATCTCGCCCAGGTAGATGCGCTCGCCTACCTGATAGCAGTCGACACGAACGAAATCGGTGTCGCGCCCCAGCGCCTCTGCGCTGCGAATGAGATCACCGAGGCGGGTGGGCGGATCGATCCTGCCCTCCAGCGGGACGATCGTATCGTAGATCGGGAGCCGATTCCAGTCGGCATCGAAGAAGGCACGCCGGTGATCGTCGTAGCGGCCGGCATCGATCTGCACGACCCGCACGCGCTGGTTGAAGACGAGAAGCTTGATGTCCGATGGTGACCGTCCAGTCCCGTCGTCGAGAAATTCCTCGACGATGATCTGCGGCGGAATATTCGAGTAGAATGGCTCTTCGTACTGCCACGAATAGTCGCTGATGAGCCACTGCGCGCACGTTGCGATGAGCGCATCGCGGTCGAGCGCATCGCGATCGGAGACGATGCGTTGCCAACCGCTGCCATGCGTCGCCTTCACGACGAAGCGCTTCGGCAGGTCGTCGAACGGGATCGACGACGGATCGGTGGTGCGATAGTGGATGCGAGGCGCGAGGTCTTCACCGAGGATGCGCTCCGCGTAGGCGCGCACTGCGAACTTGTCAGCGGTTTCGCTGAGATACGGACGGCGATCGAAGAGCTTGCGATGCTGGATCTTCTCGCTGTACGAGCGCGGCGGGAAGAGGCGCGGGAGCCTCCCATAGGCGCGGTAGTAGCGGCGAGCGATACGCGCGGCGAGCATGGCACGCCGAGGAGCGATCAGGGAGAGTTCAGTCCTCACCAACAGAAGATGCAGCGGAAATAGCCGCTGAGCCAGCGCGCCGGGACTATCCCACGCCAGTCGTATCGGCTGTGGCAAGGGCAGCGATGGCAAGCTCGACGTAGCCCTCCACCGCCGACTCGAGCTCCCTCCGCGTGACGTGCTCGTCCTTCGTGTGCGCGACGTGGATCGAGCCCGGGCCGTAGAGGTACGGCGTCCCCCAGCACGTGAGCGCCGGGATGTCGGTGGCGAAGGCCGCGACCATCGTCTCGAAGCCGGGGACCGATCCAAGACGGATGGCTGGCACGAGCGAGCCGCGCTCGATCGTCGCGCGTCCCGCGATCCATTTCTCGAGAAGCGTCCAGACATCTTCGACGTCGGTGACGAGCCGCACCATGATGCGCGCCTCGGCTGCGGGCGCGATAACGTTGTCGGCGACACCGCCGGAGATCTGCCCGATGTTGATCGTCGTCTCGCCGAGCAGCGCATCGTGCGGCAGCGCGAGCTGCGGCAGCTCTGCGAGCAGCGCAACGAGCTTCGCGATGGCCGAGTCGCCGAGGTGAGGGTACGCGGAGTGGGCGGCGACGCCGGCGGTGCGAATGGTGGCCCGCACGGCGCCCTTGGTGCCCAGCGCAAGCTTACCCTCGGTGGGCTCGCCATCGATGATCGCGCGACTCGTGGTGAAAATGGCGTTCGCGGCGTGGGCGCCGTCGTGCGTCGCCTCCTCGCCCACGACGAAGAGGAGCGCGAGCGGCACCTCGCGCTCGCGCAGCTGCTCGGCGGCGAGGATCATGGAGGCTGCGATTCCCTTCGCGTCGCAGGCGCCGCGGCCCCAGAGCGTATCGCCATCGACGCGCGGCGGGATGTAGGGCGGCACGGTATCGAGGTGCGTCGAGAGCGTCACGAGGGGCTCGTTGACGCACGTCGCAAACACGTCGACGCGGCCGGGGGTGACCGGAATTTTCTTCACCCGCCAGCCGCGGCTCTCGAGCATGAGGGCGACGTGCGCCATCAGCTCGCCCTCCTGGCCACTCGTCGAGTCGATCGCCATCAGTTCGGCCGTGAGCCGCAGGACATCACTTGTCATCTTCCGTTCGCCTCAGAGTCGCTCACAATGTAGGGCGTGGCGTGCTAGATTTCTTCTCTCCCAGACTCCTCAGGCACGTATGTCACTCGATTCATTCGGCAGTCGCGCGACGCTCACGGTAGATGGCCGCGCATACACCATTTACCGGCTCGACTCGCTGAACTCGCTCGCCGGATCCAGAGCGGCGAAGCTGCCCGTGACGCTCAAGGTGCTGCTGGAGAATCTGCTCAGAAACGAGGACGATGCGTTCGTGAAGCGCTCCGACATCGAGACGCTCGCGAGGTGGGACACGAAGGCCGGCGTCGAGCGCGAGATCGCGTTCCGCACGAGCCGCGTGCTGCTGCAGGACTTCACCGGAGTTCCCGCAGTCGTCGACCTCGCCGCAATGCGCGATGCGATCGCCTCGCTCGGCGGCGATCCGGCGCTGATCAACCCGTTGCAGCCTGTGGACCTCGTGATCGACCACTCGGTGCAGGTTGATGAGTACGGCTCCGACGCCGCCTTTCTCATCAATGCGGGACTCGAGTTCGATCGCAACCGCGAGCGCTACGCCTTTCTGCGCTGGGGACAGACGGCGTTCCAGAACTTCCGCGTCGTGCCGCCGGACACTGGCATCGTGCACCAGATCAATCTCGAGTATCTCGGTCAGGTCGTCTTCACGGGACAGAAGGACGGCGCGGCGGTCTCGTATCCGGACTCGCTCGTCGGCACGGACTCGCATACGACCATGATCAATGGGTTGGGCGTGCTCGGCTGGGGCGTGGGTGGGATCGAGGCGGAGGCCGCGATGCTCGGGCAGCCGCTCTCCATGCTGATACCGGAGGTCGTGGGCTTCCGCCTGCACGGAAAGCTCCCCGCGGGAGCCACGGCGACCGATCTCGTGCTCACCGTCACGCAGATCCTGCGCAAGAAGAAGGTCGTCGGGAAGTTCGTCGAGTTTTATGGATCGGGGCTGTCGAGTCTCTCCCTCGCCGATCGCGCGACGATCGCGAACATGGCGCCGGAGTATGGCGCGACGGTCGGCTTCTTCCCCGTCGATGCGGAGACGCTCAAGTATCTGCGACTGAGCGGGCGCGATGAGCATCAGGTGCGGCTGGTCGAGGAGTACTGCAAGGCGCAGGGGATGTTCAGAACCGACGAGACGCCGGATCCCGAGTTCACGGACAGTGTGTCGCTCGATCTGTCGACTGTCGAGCCGAGCATCGCGGGGCCGAAACGGCCGCAGGATCGCGTGCCGCTGTCGGCGTCGAAGCAGTCGTTCAACGAGGCGTGGTACGGGGAGATTCAGCGCATCGGCACGATGGCAGGAACGATCGCGGTGGAGCAGGCGATGGCGGTGAGCGCGAGCACGCAGCTCTCGCCTGCGGCGGTCGCGACGGATCCGGCCGAGGTGATGGCGAAGTCGGGAAGTGCGAGCGTGAAGTACAACGGGCAGGAGTTCGCGCTCAAACACGGCGCGGTGGTGATCGCGGCGATCACGAGCTGCACGAACACATCGAACCCGAGCGTGATGCTCGGCGCCGGGCTGCTCGCGCAGAAAGCCGTCGCCCTCGGGCTCAAGTCGAAGCCGTGGGTAAAGACGAGTCTCGCGCCGGGGTCGAAGGTCGTCACCGACTACTACGAGAAGGCCGGGGTGATGAAGTCGCTCGAGGCGCTCGGCTTCTACCTCGCGGGATACGGGTGCACGACGTGCATCGGAAACTCGGGGCCGCTGCCGCAGCCGATCGTCGATGCGGTGGAGGCGGAGAAGCTGATCGTGTGCGCGGTGCTATCGGGAAATCGCAACTTCGAGGGACGTGTGAATCCGTACACGCGATTCAACTATCTCGCGTCACCGCCGTTGGTCGTCGCGTATGCGTTGGCGGGGCGGATGGATATCGACTTTGCGACGGAGCCACTCGGCATCGGTACGAATGGTCCGGTTTTCCTGCGCGATGTGTGGCCGTCGCCGAAGGAAGTGGAGGACACCGTGCTCTCGTCGATCACGAGCGCGATGTTCCACAAGCAGTACGGCAACGTGTTCGATGGCAACGAGCAGTGGCAGGCGCTCCCCTTCCCCACGGGCAGCCGCTATACGTGGGCAAAGGATTCGACGTACGTGGCGAACCCGCCGTTCTTCGAGGGGATGACGGCGGAGATCAAGCCGGTCGCGCAGGTGCGCGGCGCGCGCGTGCTCGCGATGCTCGGCGATTCGATCACGACGGACCACATCTCGCCCGCGGGCTCGATCCCGGCTGCCAGTCCTGCGGGGAAGTGGCTGATCGCGCACGGCGTGCCGACCTCGGAGTTCAACTCGTACGGCGCGCGTCGCGGACACCACGAGGTGATGATGCGCGGCACCTTCGGCAACATTCGCCTGCGCAATGAGCTCGCTCCGGGCACCGAAGGTGGATGGACGTCGACGGCGCCGGGCGCGAAGGCGGTGACGATCTACGATGCCGCGATGGACTATCAGCAGCACGGGACGCAGCTGATCATCATCGCGGGGAAGGAGTACGGCACCGGCTCGTCGCGCGACTGGGCGGCGAAAGGGACGCTGCTGCTCGGCGTGCGCGCGGTGATCGCCGAGTCGTTCGAGCGGATCCATCGCTCCAATCTGGTGGGGATGGGGATCGTGCCGCTGGAGTTCGCGGACGATGCATCGCGGCAGTCGCTGGGGCTCACGGGCTTCGAGAGCTATGATCTGGAAGGCTTCGATGACTCGACCAAGCCGCGCGCGCTGCTGACAATGAAGGCGACGGCGGCCGATGGGAGCGTGAAACGCTTCGCGGTGCGCTCGCGCATCGACACGCCGGAAGAGGCGACGTACTACCGCAACGGCGGGATTCTGCAGTACGTGCTGCGAAGCCTGGTGAAGCGGAAATAGCGGCTAGTAGCCGTTGGGGAACGAGTGGCTTCCCGGCTCGTCGCGCTTGTTCACGTACGCGATCCCCATCGGTCCCGTCTCATTGGTAACAAGGAGGTCGACCTCGCCCTCGGCGATCGACCAATGCGGCACGCCGGCTGGCGTCGACGCCGTATCGCCGGCCACCAGCAGCACCGACTGCTTGCGGTCGATCTTTTTCCCGAGGCCCACGCGAAGAGTGCCGCTCTTGAGCACAACGCTCTCGCGCTGCGGATGCGTGTGCGGCGGCAGCATGTATTTGTCCGGCATCCGGAACTCCACGGTGCACTTCTGGGGCAGATAGGGATTCCCGCTCACGAAGGTGACTCGTGCGCCCTGCGGCAGAATCGTGGGGACGAGATACCAGAGGCCGTTCCCGGGGATGATGTCTCCCGCGTCGGGGGTCTTGTCCTGGGCTGACGCCTGCGACGGCAGCATGTAGATCGCCGCACTTGCTGCGATCGTGATGACACAACTACTCCACAGCTTCATCGGACTCTCCCTTCGAAACGTGCGCTCACGCGGCGCGTTGCAAGTGTATCGATCGCTGCCCGCCGCGGGCAATTACACGAAAGGAATAGTCGATCATCGCGCGCGTCTCAGGGCCGCCGGAAACATCGGTCGTTAACAACTTGTGAAACGAACTGAACGGATTGAGACAGACAAAAAAACGGAGAACTGCATCATGGAGTTCTCCGTTGAATGACCGTGCCATCTTCCGTTTTGTCGCTGTTCGAAAGCCGCTGCTCTACTACGCCCGCTTCCCAGCGCTTCGGCTTTTCGATTCCGTCTTCATAAGTGTTCGCAACGCCTTGTTTACCGCCCTCGCCGTCGGATATGCGGCTGCGACATCGGGCTCGAGAAGGACCAGGTTCGTCCCTTCTGCGAATCGCGCCGAGTACTTGCCTCTGACGCCGCCCGAGAAATTGTATTCGGCTCGCATCTCTTCGCGTGCGATCAACGGCTTCGCTCTACTCACCTTCTTCATACGTTTTCCGTTCCCGACGGCCGGCGGGCCGAGCGCTGATGATACGGGTGATCTCGCCGCGTTCGACATGAGCGACGACCACGAGACGTTGCTTGCAGGTACGTCCGATCAATAGGAATCGCTGTTCGTCGGCTGAGTGATCCGGGTCAGAGATCGTCATTGACTGCGGATCTCGAAACGCCGTCGCTGCCTCTGAAAAGCTAATATCGTGCTTTCGATTCTTGACCGCGGCTTTGCGACCGTCCCAGGAAAACTGAAGGGGCATGTCGCACGCTGTTTCTCATTGGCGACGAACCACGCATCCTCTTCGCTCAATGGCGGTCATAACGCCGCGCGACTACCTACACCGCAGGACTCGCCGCCACCTTCGCGGCCGCCTCGACCTCCATCTTCCGCAACGCCCTGCAAATGTAGATCGTGCGATACACCGCCGTGCCGAGCGAGCCGAGCCCGATCAGCGTCACGGCGCTCAGCAGAATCACGCCCGGGATCCAGCCAAGTGCCGTCGTGATCGGCGTGTCGATGAGCGACGCCACCGCGAGCGTGACCAGCCGCTCGGCGCGCTGCATGATCCCGCCGCGGCAGTCGACGCCCACCGCCTCACCCTTCGCGCGCGCGTACGACACCATCATCGA
>JALYSW010000244.1 GCA_030854615.1 Gemmatimonadota bacterium | reverse complement strand
CGCAGTGGTATCCGTATCTCATGCGGCGGCTCGCCGAGCGTCCGGCGAATCTCGCGTTCATCACCGGCAACGTCGTGCGCGAGATGATGAGCGGCTACAAGCAGTAGATGGCGCGACACGAGCCGCCCGATCACAGCAAGGGAGATGAGCGTACCCTTGGCGGCTACATGGCGGTTCACGCGCGGCCCGCTGCCTTCGAGTGCCCCGATGGCCGTTCCTACACGGTCGCGATCGAGACCGATGACACGGGCGAACGTGCCCGTCCCATTGGCGCCTATCTCCTGTTCGTGCGTTGGGGCGGCGAGCAGCCCGAGGTCACCGGGCACATCGAGTCGCCCTTCCTCGGGTGGGGAGCGACTGCCGATGAGGCGATGCTCGCCGTCGGCGCGCTGTCGCTGCACGAGGTGAAGAAGCAGCTCGATCTCCTTGTCGGCGCGAAAGCGCCTCCGTCGCGCCCCTGGTGGGAAGCGATGCGAGAGGAGGGCACGGAGCATGGATCCTGACGCGTCCGCGAAGACGGACAAGCCGGGCGACGTGCGCGGTGTGGTGATGAACGGAACGGGTGGCGTGTGGACCGTGCGCACGACGGATGGCGCGCAGCACCAGGCGACGATGCGCGGCCGGCTCAAGCAGGAGGGCGCGGACAAGATCGCCGTCGGCGACGATGTGCGGCTCGAGCCAGAGGAGCGCGGGGGGAGCTGGGTCATCGCGGAGCTCTACCCGCGCCGCTCGCGGCTCGCGCGCCGTGCGCCGGGCGGCGCGCACGGTGAGCGCGTCGTCGTCGCCAACATCGATCAGGTCATCGTGGTGTTCGCGCTCGCGAAGCCCGAGCCGCATCCGCGGATGCTCGACCGCTTCCTCGTGATCGCCGCCGCGAACGACATTCACGCGCGCATCGTCTTCAACAAGCGCGAGCTCGTCGGTGAAATCCCGGCGTGGATCGACGAGTATGAGCTCCCGGGCTATCCGATCCACTTCACCAGCGTGAAGGAGCGCGTCGGACTCGAAGAGCTCGGCGAGGCGCTGCACGGGCGCACATCGGCGCTCAGCGGGCCATCGGGCGTCGGGAAGTCCTCGCTCCTCAACTCGATCTATCCGGGGCTGAATTTTCGCGTCGGTGAGATCAGCGAGTCTGTGAACAAGGGGCGCCACACCACCGTCGGCGCCGCGATGCATCCGCTCCCCGACGGAGGCTTCGTCGTCGACACGCCGGGGCTGCGCGAGATCGGCGTGTGGAATCTGCTCGCCAGCGATCTCGATGACTGCTTTCTCGAGTTCCGTCCCTTCATCGGCCAGTGCAAATTCGGCGACTGCCGCCATGTGCACGAACCGGGATGCGCCGTTCGAGCGGCAGTGGCCGACAAGAAGATCGGCGCGTCGCGCTACGACAGCTATCTCAAGCTGCTCGGCGAGCTCCAGGAAGGGGAGAGAGACCCATATTGAGCGAGCGCATCTCACGAAGGACGCCGGTGCGAACGATAGCCGCGCGCTCAGGAGCGCGCTCCGTGGCGATCATAGGGAAACTCGGCCTGCCGTGGGCGAGGGTCGTCTCCTGGCTGGAGCGACAAGGCTGGGACGAGGGCACGCAGCTGATGCTGTTCGCGCTCGTGATCGGTGTGGCCGCCGCGCTCGGAGTCGTTGCCTTCTATCGCCTGATCGATCTCGCGTACTCGCTGCTCGTCCTGCAGATCGGTGGACGGATCGAACCCAGCTTCCATGCGATTTATCGACCGCTGGTCACCTCGATTGCACTCTGGATCGCGTGGGCGATCGTGCGATGGACGCGCATTCCCGAAGGGCAGACGGTGCCGGATGTGCAGCTCGCGGTCGCGAAGCGCGGTGGCGTCGTTCCGCTCCGGCCGGTGATCGTTCGCACGCTCTCCGCGGTCGTCACCCTCGCCGGCGGGGGATCCGCAGGGAGCGAAGGCCCCACTGCGGTGCTCGGCTCATCGATCGGATCGGTGGTTGGCCGTGCACTTCGCTTTCAGCCGCGCAGGATAAAAATCCTCGTCGGCTGCGGCGCTGCTGCTGGAATCTCGGCGGCATTCAATGCGCCCTTCGCGGGGGCATTCTTCGCCCTCGAGGAAGTGCTCGGATCGTTTTCGATCGGCGCGTTCAGCCCGGTCGTCATCGCGAGTGTTGCTGCGGCGATCACGGTGCGCCCATTTCTCGGGTCGCATCCCGCGTTTCACATCCCGCCGTACGGCGCAATTCGACCATTGGCGATCCTGTTGTTGTACCCGCTGCTTGGCATTGCGTGCGGACTCGCATCGGCCCTGTACTCGAGAATGTACTTCGCCACGGCGGACGCGTTTCAGCGACTCAGGCCGCAGTGGGTGCGCCCGCTGCTCGGCGGACTCGTAGTCGGCCTGCTCGGCTATTTCGGTGGCGGGCTACTCATGGGCACCGGGCATCTCGCCATTCCGATCGAAATATTCGGCGGATTCGCGTGGTATCTGCTCATCGCATTCGCGCTTGCGAAGATGCTTGCCACATCGCTTACGCTCGGCTCGGGTGGATCGGGCGGATTGTTCACGCCGACACTGTTCGTCGGGGCGGCGTTTGGCGGAGGTATCGGTGTGCTCGCGCAGCAGCTGCTGCCGCACTTTGGCTTGCATCCGGAGGCATGGGCGCTGGTGGGGATGGCGGGGCTCATTTCAGGAACGCTGCATGCGCCGATCACTGCGATCTTCATGGTCTTCGAGATGACGGACGACTACAACCTCGTTCCTCCGCTCATGATCGTGTCGGTGATCGCGGCGGCGACGGCGCACCGTTTCGCGAAGCACGGCTTGTACGACGGATGGTTGGCGCGCCGAGGGGAGCATCTCGCGCACGGCACCGACCGGTCGATCATGCACCGGCTGCTCGTACGGGACGTCATGAACACTTCGCCGGTGCGCGTCGCACCCAGCGCGACGCTTGGCGAGGTGGTGGCGGCGACTTCGGAGTCCCGACTAACCTCGATCCCCGTGATCGACGAAGACGGAGTACTGATCGGCGTGATCACCTTCGCCGATCTGCGACTCGCTCTGCTCGACCGCGGCGACCTGGCCCCGCTGCTCCTCGCCGCCGATCTCGCCGAGCCGACCGAGGTGGCCCTGCCGACCGACTCGATTCATACCGCGCTCGGCAAACTCAATGCGCGCGCAACGGATCTCCTGCCGATCGTGGAAAGCGAAGCGAACCCCGTTTTCCTCGGCGTGCTCACGCGGGAAGATGTGCTTGCGGCCTACGAGCGCGAGCTCATGCACCAGGTGTAGCGTCGGGGAGTTGATTGCGCAGCCGCCAAAAGATGTAGCCGACGATGATCGCTACCAGCGCGAGCGCGGCTCCGAACTCGCTCACGAGATACTTGGTGATCCCTTTGTCCACGGTGATGACGTCGAAGAAACCCTGGATGTAGAGATTGTGGCTCGCGTGCAGGATCGCCGCCGCCCACACGCTCCCAGAGCGCAGCCGGATCCAGGCGAACGCGAAGCCGATGCCGAGCACCATGATCGCGAAGCAGGTGATCGAGTACCACGTGGGGGTGCCGCCGTTGTAGTCGGCCGCGATAATGAGGGGCATGTGCCAGCTTGCCCAGATTGCTCCGCTCACGAGTGCGGTGCGCGCGAACGACCATCCCTGGTAGAGCTTCGGCACGAGAAAGCCGCGCCAGCCGAGCTCCTCGCCGAGGGCGCTGATGAGACTCATGACGGAGCCCAGAAGCACGAAGCGCCATATCGGCGTGTGAAAACGCGAGAGATCGACGCCGCCGGATCCGGAGAGCCAGACGAGTCCGTACGCGACGAGCGCGTACGCGATGGGGAGCGTATACGCGAGCACCAGCCATCGAGGCGCGCCGGCACGCCATCCCTCGCCGCGCACGTTGCGCTGGTAGAGCAGTCGCGTGATCAGCGCGGATACGCCGGGGCACCACATGAGCATCAGCACGTAGCGTCCACCGCCCAGGCCGAGTGTCTTTGCGGTGCCGAGGATGTAGTAGAAGATCGAGCTGAGCGCGAACGTCAGAATCAGAAAGGTCGCGATCTCCTTTCTGAGTTGTGGCGTAAAGCGGGAGTCGGACATGGCTCGCCAGGGTGTGGGGGAGTGCGAAGGGGGGGCGATCGTGGCGGCGACGGCGAGGCGCGGCGAACCCGACGTCGAGACGAACGTATATTTTCCGGAAAGCCGAGGATCCTGGCTCTCGCGAATGGGCGCAACCTGAGGTATTGTATACTAGTCCGGTATACCACTATTGCGGAAGAGTCGCCACTGCCGGCCGACCGCCACCGCAATTGCTCTTCACCAACTTTGCCCCGATGACAGGACGCGCAGCCACCCAGGGATCGATCGCCTCGCCGCCGGTGCACCGCGGCGAGGACGGCATCACGATCCGCAGCGTCTCCGGCGAGGACGAGCTGGAGCTGTGCGTCCGCATGCAGCACCGCATCTGGGGCGAGACCTACAGCGGCACCGTCCCCACGGTCATCCTCTCGCTCGCGCAGAAGCTCGGCGGCGTGGTCGCTGGGGCATTCGACGCCGACGGGCAGATGCTCGGCTTCGTCTTCGGCATGACTGGCCTCATCGATGGCGAGCTCTCCCACTGGTCGGACATGCTCGCCGTCGAGTCGACTGCCCGCGATCGCGGCATCGGGCGCCGCCTCAAACATTTTCAGCGCGACATGTTGCGAGCCCTCGGCATCAGTACGATGTACTGGACGTACGATCCACTCGTCGCGCGCAATGCCTATCTGAATCTCGTGAAGCTCGGCGCCTACGCGTCGGAATACGTCGTCGATTTCTACGGCCCCGTCACCGGCAGCACGCTGCACGGAGATCTCGGCACCGACCGCTTCATCGTCAAATGGCACATCGGAGATGGAGAGCCAGACTGGATCGCGCCCGCCCCGGTGCTAGCGGAGACCGCGGACGACGCGTTCATTGTGAATCCGCAGCACGACGGAAATCCGCCGGTGCTGCTCGATCTCCCGAACGACCCGAGCGTCCGCATCGAGATTCCGCCGGACATCTACGCACTCATCGATGAGGCGCCGGACGTCGCGCACGAGTGGCGGATGACGACTCGCGAGGCTTTTACCTGGTATCTCCGGCGCGGCTATCGCGTGACCGGCTTCTCTTCCGCCCCGGACTCAGGGCGGTGCTTCTACACCGTACGCGCGTCGGAGACATGACAATGATTCAGCTCGTCCGCATCTCGATGAAGGAAATCCACCTCCCGCTCAAGGAGCCGTTCCGGATCTCCTCCGGCATGGTCACCACCCGGCGCATCATGCTGCTCGAGCTGGAGGATGCCGACGGTGCAACCACCTGGAGCGAATGCGTCGCCGGAGAGACGCCGAACTACAGCTCCGAGACCGTCGACACCGCATGGATGATCATCGACGAGTACGTCGCCCCGCGCCTGCTGGGACTCTCGTATCAGCATCCCGAGGATGTGCATCCCGCACTCGAGCTGAACTTCCGCGAGCATCGGATGGCAAAGGCGGCCGTCGAGATGGGCGTGTGGGCACTCTTCGCCGAGAAGCAGAAGCTGTCGCTCTCGAAGCTCATCGGCGGCACGCGCGCCGAGATTGCAACGGGAATCTCGCTCGGCATCCAGCATTCTCCCGCCGCCCTCGTCGAGCGCGTGGGGAAGGCGCTCGCCGAGGGCTATCAGAAGGTCAAGCTCAAGATCGAGCCGGGACACGACCTCGACTTCGTCGGCGCCGTGCGCGAGGCCTATCCGAAGGCTCCGCTCATGGCGGATGCGAACAACGCCTACACCCTGGACGACACCGCGCGACTCGCCAAGCTCGACGCGTTCGACCTGATGATGATCGAGCAGCCGCTCGCGCATGACGATCTCGTGCGGCATGCCGAGTTGCAGCGCGCGCTGCGCACTCCCATCTGTCTGGATGAGTCCATCGTGAGCCTCGACCGCGCCGAGGACATGCTGACGCTCAAGAGCGGCCGCATCATCAACATCAAGCCGGGGCGCGTAGGCGGCTTTCAGCAGTCGCGTGCGATTCACGACCTGTGCGTGAAGAACGACATCCCCGTCTGGTGCGGAGGGATGCTCGAGAGCGGCGTGGGGCGCGCGTACAATGTCGCGCTCGCGTCGCTCCCCGGATTCACGAAGCCGGGCGATGTGAGCCCGAGCGCGCGCTACTGGGAACAGGATATCGTCACGCCGGAATGGACGATGAGCTCCGCAGGAATGGTGCGCGTGCCCACCGACAAGCCCGGCATCGGGGTGACCGTGAACGCCGATCGCATCGATGATCTCACCGTGCGCTCGGCGGTACTTCGCGCATGACTGCTGCGATGCCCGAGCCGCTGCAGTCGCTCTTCGCACCGGAGGTCGCCGCGTCGCTCATCGCTCTGCGGCGCGATCTCCACCGGCACCCTGAGCTCTCGTGGGCGGAAGAAGGGACGGCGCAACGGCTGACGAAGGCGCTTCAGGCATTCGGTGTCGCCGATGTGACACGAGTCGCCCGGACGGGGCTCATTGCGCGCGTCCCCGGGCGCACGCGCGGCGGCCCCGTGATCGGCGTACGCGGCGACATCGACGCGCTCCCGATCACCGAGGCGACGAATCTCGATTTCGCATCGGAGACGCCGGGAGTGATGCACGCCTGCGGGCACGACGTGCACGCATCGTGGGCCGTGGGCGCCGCGCGACTGCTGATCGAGCATCCGGCCGAGCGCGATGTGCTCATTGTTCTGCAGCCGGCGGAGGAAGTCGGTGAGGGCGCGCAGGCGATGCTGGCCAGCGGCGCGCTCGACGCGATGCAGATGATCTTCGGCGGCCACGTCGATCGGCGTTTCGAGGTCGGGCAGGTCGTGGCGCAGGCGGGACCGCTCGCGGCGTCGACCGATACGTTCACGATCACCCTTACAGGAGCCGGCGCACACGGCGCTCGGCCGCACGAGTCATCCGATCCCATCGTCGGCGCTGCGGCGCTGATCGGTGCGCTGCAGACGCTCGTCTCGCGGCGGCTCGACCCCGCGGAGCCGGGCGTCGTCACCGTCGGCACGATCGCCGCGGGGAGCGCGTCCAACATCATCCCCGAGCGCGCCGAGCTCTCGGGAACGATCCGCGCGACGAGCGCCACCGCACGCACCTTGCTCACCACCGAGCTTCGCCGCATGGCCGATGCGATCGCCACCACCTACGGCCTCACCGCGGTAGTCGACATCAGCGGCGGAACCGCGCCGATCGTGAATCCGCCCGGCGCCGCGGAGATCGCTCGCGAAGCCGTCTCCACCGTGCTCGGCACGAGCGCGCTCGTGCCGCTCGGCACCACGAACATGGGGGGCGAGGATTTCGCGGCATACATGGAGCGGATGCCGGGATGCTTCATGCGCATCGGCGCGCGCGAGCCCGGCGGCAGGAAGATCGCGGCGCATTCGTCTGGCTTCTATGCGGCCGAGGGCGCGCTCTTCGTGGGCGCAGCGGTCCTCGCGGAGGCGGCGCGCGTGGCGTCGCGGGAACGCTAGATCGTGCTTCTCACATATCGCAACGACGAGGTAGTCATGATCAGCCCCAACGCATCGATGCGCGCATTCCGGTCGCGCGCTGCCTTTTCCTTCGCGTGTACCGCTGCAATCGCGTTCGCGACGTGCCTCGGCACTCCGGGGCTCGCACGCGCGCAGGCTGCGGAGAGCAGCTTCTCGCTCGAACAGATCCTCAGCTACCCATACACGGAAGAGCTGACCTCGTCGGACAGCGGCGCGCGCATCGCGTGGGTGTTCAACCGCAGCGGCGTCCGCAACGTCTGGGCGGCCGAAGGGCCGGAGTACAGGGCTCGTCAGATCACCGACTACCGCACGGACGATGGGCAGGAGCTCACGCATCTCTCGATCACGAACGATGGCAAGTTCATCGTCTTCGTGCGCGGTGGGGATCACGACGCGAACTGGCCGCTCGACCACGAACCCAATCCCGCGCTCTCGACGGCGCAACCGAAGGTCGAGATCTACGCGGTGCCGTTCACGCAGGGGAAGGATCGCAAGGAGCCGCAGCTTCTTTCCGAAGGCGACCTGCCGGTGACATCGCCGCGCGGTGACCGCATTGCGTTCATCAAGGATCATCAGATCTGGATCGCACGCGTCGACAGCGCCGGCTCGGGGAAGCGACTTTTCTTCGCGCGAGGTGAGAGCATCTCTCCGGTGTGGTCGCCACGCGGCGATAGACTCGCGTTCGTCACGAGCCGCACGGATCACGCCTTCGTCGGTATCTTCACCTCCGACTCCGCGCCTATCCTCTATCTCGCGCCGTCGACTTCCAACGACGGCTCACCGCGTTGGTCGCCCGACGGCACGCGCGTCGCCTTCGTGCGGCAACCAGGCAACGGGGGCGCGCCCGAGACGCTACTCGAGCTGCACCCGCAGCGATGGGAGCTCTGGACCGCAGACGCGACCAGCGGCATCGGCCGTCGCCTGTGGAAGGCCCCGTACACGTTGCTCGGCACGGCGCCGAGCACGCAGGGGGAGGCGAATCTGTCCTGGAGCACGATGGGCCGTCTCGTGTTCATGAACTCGCTCGATGGTTGGCAGCACCTCTACTCGATTCCGGACGACGGCGGCACGCCGCTGCTGCTCACCCCGGGCAAGTTCATGGTCGAGTACGTACAGCAGGCGCCCGATGGCCGCTCGATCATCTACAATGCGAACACGGGGACGACACGCGGGGACATCGATCGCCGGCATCTCTACACCGTGCCGGTCGATCGCGCCGCGCCCGCCGCGATCACGTCGGGCGAAGGGCTCGAGTGGGATCCGCATCTCGTCGATGGTGGCCGCTCGGTTGCGTACGTCGGCGCCGGCGCGCAGAAATCGCCGCTGCCGATGGTCGTAGCCGTGAGCGGCGGCGCACCGCACGTCATCGGCGAAGAGGTCGTGCCGTCCACCTTCCCGACATCGCAGCTCGTCATCCCGAAGCCAGTGGTCTTCCGCGCAGCCGATGGCGTCGAGGTGCACGGGCAGCTCTTCGTTCGCGATGACGGGAAGGCTGGCACGAAGAAGCCCGGTATCATCTTCGTGCACGGCGGCCCGCCGCGGCAGATGCTGCTTGGCTGGCACTACATGAACTACTACTCGAACGCCTACGCGGTGAACCAGTATCTCGCGAATCACGGCTACGTCGTGCTCGCAGTGAACTACCGGCTCGGTGTCGGCTACGGCGAGCGCTTTCACAATCCCGCGCACAGCGGGCCATTCGGAGCCTCCGAGTACAAGGACGTGCAGGCCGGCGCCGCCTATCTGCAAGCGCTCGGCGCCGTGGACGCAGCGCGGATCGGCATCTGGGGCGGATCGTACGGCGGCTACCTCACCGCGCTCGCGCTCGCGCGCAATTCCAATGTGTTCAAGGCGGGCGTCGATATGCACGGCGTGCACGACTGGATCGACGACTTCGGCAGCTACCTCACACAGGCGAAGCTCCGTTACGAGCAGGGCGACATCAAGCGCGCGCTGGATGTCGCGTGGGCGTCTTCGCCGGTCGCGTCGATGGCGACGTGGAGGAGCCCAGTGCTGCTCATCCAGGGCGACGATGACCGCAACGTGAGCTTCCACGCGACCGTCGACATCGCCCATCGCCTCGACGCGAAGGGCGTTTCGTACGAGGAACTCGTGCTCCCCGACGAGATCCACGGATTTCTGCGTCACAAGTCGTGGTTTACCGCGGACTCCGCGACGGTCGCCTACCTCGATTGGAAGCTCGGCGTGCACGCGACTCCGTAGGTTGGTGGAAGACATGCCTTTCACGACTGGAAAGGCGGACGAAAACGGAGGCTGCGTTCGCAAACGTAGCCTCCGTTGTGTTGTCCGTGGCTGCTTCGGCGTGGTGCGAGTGCAGGGCAGAATTGCGGCACTCGCACCATTTCACATCACCTGGACTCGCTCTCCAGGGCGCGCGTCAGCCGAACTGCCAGCCGAGCAGGTTCCACTGGTAGAAGAAGAGGGAGACCGCGATGCATGCGAGCACCACGAAGGTGAATTGCACCCGGCGTCCAACGGTCCACCATGAGCGCCGCCAGACGTTGAACGAGGCAATGAGGAGCGCGACCGTGGCGAGCACGAAGATGATGGGCAGCACCAGCGCGACCTTGAGCGAGGTGGGAACCGATCCGCCAAGGTCGGAGGCGGTGCTCGCGATCACCACGCCCAGCGTGATGAGAGTGATGAAGAAAAGCGCGGATGCGGCGAGTGCAAGCCACACGACGCGCTTTTGGTCGCGCGGCAACGCCCGCAATCCCGTGCGGCGATAGAAGATCGTCAGAAGCGCCGCGAGAAAAATCAGCGTCGAGAGGCCGAGCAGCGTCCACCAGAGCGACGGCGTGTCGGCGAACGGAACGCGCTCGGTGCCCATGAACGGGAACGCGTTGACGTTGAGGCGCGTCACCTTGCCCGACGCATCCTGCGTGAATCCCATGCGAAACTGGCCGTCGACCTGCTGGAAGAGGCTGTCGCCGATGGGAACGAATTGCGCGGGATGTTCGCTGATGCCGCTGACGATGAGGCGATTCTCCTTCGTCACGACAGCGACCGAGATGGGCGGGGAAAAAACCCCGAGCGCCTTGTCGATCTTGGTGGTGCTGTGGCGAGCGAAGCGGTACGCACCGGCGTACTTCTTGGAATGCGTGGCGAAGTCGGCGGCCATCGGAAGTGTGTCGGGCCTTGGCGTCGGGAAATATTTGTCGAAGAACGACTGCAGAATGCCGTCGCGAAGATGCTCTCCGCCCGTGCCGACGTAGGACATGAAGATTCCCGTCTGCGCCTCCGGCACGATGAACATCGCGGTGTGGAAGTGCTGGGTGTCTCCCTCGTGGCCGATTACGCGCGGGTTGCTGACGTGCAGCTCGTAAAAGCCGAGCGCCATCGACGGGAGGCGCGGATCGTTCGAGAATGCGCGGGCGTGCATGAGTGCCGTCGTGGCGCTGTCGAGGATGTGTGCGCCGTGATACTCGCCGTTCTGCATGTGCGCCATCATGAAGTGCGTCATGTCGATCGCCGAGAACGAGCCGGAGCCAGCTGGGCGGAATCCGCCGACATACTCGAACGGCTTGGCGGCATACACGCCGTTCTCGAAGGCCGAGCCGGTGACGGCGCCGGCAACGAGGTTCGCGGGGAGGGGCTCCTGGAAGGTTGCGTCGTGCATGTCGAGCGGCTCGAGAATGAAGCGGCGGATGTAGTCGTTGAAGGGGACGCCACTCACATCCTGAACGATGAGCCCTGCGAGGGCGGCGCCGTAGTTGGAGTACGAGGAGAGCTCACCTGGCGGCCGCACGCGTGCGGGCATGTGCTTCTCGAGCGCGACATCGATCGGCAGGACCCGCGTGGAGTCGTTGGCGATGAGGTAGCCGAGCGCGCCGTCTTCGAAGCCGGAGGAGTGGGTCATGAGCGAGCGTACGGTGACCGGCTGTCCGAACGCCGCGGGAATCTGGAACTGCTTGATGTATTTGTTGACGTCGGCATCGAGATCGACCTTTCCCTGCTGCACGAGCTGCATGAGGGCGGTCCAGGTGAAGAGCTTCGAGGTCGAGCCGATGCGGAAGAGGCTCGTCGCAGGATCGACGGGCGTCTTCTTCGCGTCGTCGGCGTAGCCGTAGCCGCGGGCGTAGAGGACCCTGCCGTCCTTGACGACGGCGACGACTGCCGCCTGGACGTGACTCACGTCGACGTACTGCTTGAAGGCGCCGTCGAGGAAGGCCCCGAGAGCGACGGTGTCGTCCAATGCCGCGGAGGCTGGCGCTGCGGACGCGGGGGCGTTCGTCGCGTGGGCGCTGCCGACGGGCGTCTGGGCCGGAGCGGAGACGGCGAAGAGCAGCGCCGCGGTCGCGAAAGCAATCCTGCAAGTAAACGTCGCGCGACATTCGCTCATGACCCACCTCTCGAGCTGTACGGGGGAGACTGCCTCAACCGGAATGGAGGTATACTGTAGTGGTATACCGCAAAGTCGCAAGGCGCTGGTCCCGCCTACATCTTCCGGGAGGCGAAACCGCGTTGTGAAGAGCCCGAACGAGGCGGGGAGAATGACTCTGGCCAGTGAACCACCGTGACCGAGAGCGGAATGAACGAGATCCTGACGGATGCCGCGGTCGCGTTCGTCGCCAGGCTGACGCGCACCTTTGCGCCCCGGCTCGACGAGCTGCTCGCCGCGCGCGCGTCGCGGCGCGACGAGCAGGCACGGGGACATCGCCTGGATTTCGATCCCGCATCCAGCGCCATCCGTGAGGGAAGCTGGCGCGTCGGCGAGATCCCACTCGACCTCCAGCGGCGCATCGTCGAGATCACCGGGCCCGTCGACCGCAAGATGATCATCAACGCGCTCAACTCCGGCGCCGATGTGTTCATGGCCGACTTCGAGGATGCCACGGCACCCTCATGGAGCAACCTGCTGAACGGCCAGGTCAATCTGCGTGACGCGGTTCGCGGAACCATCGCGCACACCGATCCGTCCACAGGTAAGCGCTATGCCCTCGCCGGCGCGCCCGCCACCCTCATCGTGCGCCCGCGCGGCCTCCACCTTCCCGAGTCGCACATGACGGTCGATGCGCGGGCGGTGCCTGGTTCGCTGTTCGATGCGGGACTGTTCCTGTTTCACAACGCGCGAACGCTCATCGATCGAGGATCCGGACCGTACTTCTACCTGCCAAAGCTCGAAAGCGCGCATGAGGCGGCGTGGTGGAACGACGTGTTCGTGGCGGCCGCGAACGATCTCGGGCTTCCACGCGGCGTCATCAAGGCAACTGTACTCATCGAGACGCTCCCCGCGGCATTCCAGATGGATGAGATTCTCTACGCGTTACGCGAGCACGCGGCGGGGCTCAACTGCGGCCGCTGGGATTACATCTTCAGCTTTATCAAAACACGGCGCGACGACCCGGAGGCCGTACTCCCGGATCGCGTGCAGGTCGGCATGACGCAGCCGTGCATGCGTGCATACACGCAGCTCGTGGTTCGCACGTGCCACCGTCGCGGCGCCTTCGCGATCGGCGGCATGGCCGCGCAGATTCCGGTGAAGAACGATCCCATCGGCAACGCGGCCGCCCTCGAGCGCGTGCGCGCGGACAAGGTGCGCGAGGCCATCGACGGCCACGATGGCACCTGGGTCGCCCATCCGGCACTGGTCTCGGTCGCCCGCGAGGCATTCGCCGCGCACCTGACGGGCGACAATCAGCTCGGCCGGCTTCGCGAGGATGTACACGTGAACGCCTCCGAGCTGCTGCAAACGCCCATGGGCACTCGCACGGAAGAAGGGGTGCGTCTCAATGTGCGCGTAGGAGTGCAGTACATCGAGGCGTGGCTCCGCGGCAACGGGGCCGTTCCGCTGTACAACATGATGGAGGACGCCGCCACCGCGGAGATCTCGCGCACCCAGCTCTGGCAGTGGATCGCGCACGGCGCGGCACTCGAAGATGGACGCGTCGTCACGCGCGAGATGGTCGAGCGAATCGTGACGGAGGAGCTTTTGCGGATACGCACCGAGATCGGTGACGAGCGTTTCCGCACCGGTCGTTTCGACGAGGCCGTGGCGCTCTTCCTCGATCTCGTGCTCGAACAGGAGCTCGAGGAATTCCTGACGCTCCGCGCCTACCCGCTGCTCGACGATCTCACGCCGAGCGTGACGGTGTAACCACGAGCGCTAGTGCGTGGTCGGGCTCGTCGAGGGGATCTGGTCGTACGGAATGTTGGCGATCGGATACTGCTCCCATCCGCGATAATCGAAGTGCCACCACTCCGCATGATAGACGGTGAACCCTTCCGCCTCCATCGCCCGACGCAGCAGGGCGCGCAGCCAGCGCTGCGATGATGTGCCGCCCGGATAGTTGGCAAAGGAGCGGTCCGAGGTCTCGTCGTAGGTGCCCGGCATCTCGACCGGCGCGCCAGTCGCGAGATCGTAGAGCGTGATGTCCGCAGCCGCGCCGCGGTTGTGCCGCGATCCCTGCGACGGGTCAGCCACGAAGATCTTCTTGTCCTGCGGAACGGCGTCCCAGAACATCTTCGTCACATACCACGGACGGTAGCTGTCGTGGACGAGTATGCCGTAGCCCGACTCGCGCAGTCGCCGATGCGCACGCACCAGCGCTTCGGCCGCGGGGCGCTGCAGGAAGGCGCGCGCCTGCGGATAGAACTTCGTGCCGAGGAAGTTGTGCTCGGTCGCGTAGCGAATCTCGAGGTGGATCGTGCTGTCGAGCGACACGAGATCCACGAGATCGGAAGCGCGACGCCCGGATTCCACCGGTGGGGACCCCGCGCGCGCGTCGCGCTCCAGCTCGGCGATCGGGCGCACCGGCGTGACCACGAGCTGATTGCCGGACGCCGGCCCAACCGCACGCCGTGGAAACCACACCTTGCCCACGTGCAGTCCGCTCACGGCACCCTGCGAGTCGAACGAGAACGAGACCGGCTCCGCGTCGTACAGCGAGGCAGCGGGAAACACGAAGGTCGAATCGGTTTTGCGCGTGAGCGGCGACTGGAAGAACCACTCGATGAGCGCTTCGAGATGCCCGCGCTCTTCGAGGATATAGAGAACATCGTGATCCCATCCGTATTCGCCCACGAGCTTCTGCAGAGTCGCGGATGGCGGCGCTGGCTTCGGAGAGGCGACTTTCACGAACCGCCGCCCTTCCGTCACGAGCGTGTCCCCGTGCCGCACGAGGCGCGTGCCGAAGCCGAGCCGGTCGTCGCGTACGAGCGTGTCCCCTCGCAGCCGAAGCTCGCCACGCATCCCCCCCGCCGAGGATTGGAAAACGAGCTGCGCCTCCGTCGATGGAGTATCGGAGGGAGCCGTGATGTACGTGAGCTCGAGCGCCGCATTCCCCGACACGTAGCGTCCCGCCAGTCGCGATGCATCGGCCGGAGGAACGGGATCCGTCGTCTCCCACGCCGGTATCGCCCGATGCTCGCGGCTCGCGAGCATGGCGCGCAGCGCCGCCTCGGCGATGCGGCTCGTCACCACATTTGCAGCGTCGAGCGTGGTGACGATGGCGACGCCGAGCTGATCGTCGGGGAGCATCAGCGCTTCGGTCGCGAAGCCGTAGATGGCGCCGCCATGGCCGACCGTGCGATGTCCGTCGAGCGTGTCGATGGCAAATCCGATTCCGAAGCCCGTCTGGTCGCCGGCGCGGGCGAACTGCGGCTTCCACATCGCCTCGAGCGAAGCGGGCTGCAGCACGTGCCCACGCGCACCTTCCCCACGCGCGAACATCGCGGACATGAATCGACAGAGATCGGTGACGGTGGTGTAGAGCGATCCCGCGGGCGACTCACCGAGCTGAAAGCCGGGCGCCTGGAAACGCCGGCCATCGTACGTCCACATGTATCCGGTCGCGAGGCGATCGCCGAGCGCGGGGGTGAGCTCGAACGCGCTCTCGTCCATCCCGAGTGGCGCGAGCACGTGCTCGCCGAGATACGACGCGAACGGCTGACCGCCCACCTTCTCGAGCACGAGCCCCACCGCGGCGATGCCGGCGTTGGAGTACTTGGTGTGCGTTCCGGGACGATAGACCAGTGTGGTGGAGTCGAGACTCCACACCGTGGCCGAGAGTGAACGCGATGTCGTGTCGAAGTAGTTGCCGACCGGCGGCTCGCGGACGAGGCCGGACCGATGCGACGTCAGCTGCCGAATCGTGATCGGCACGCCGAACGGATTCTTCGGATGAAAGTCGGTGAGATAGCGGGTCACGGGCGCGTCGAGACTCACGCGCTTCTGCTCCACGAGCTGCATGATCCCGATGTCCGTAAACAGCTTCGACACCGACCCGACGCGAAAGATCGTCTCGGCGGTCGCCGGCGTGTGCTTCGCGGAATCCGCCTCACCGAAGCCGCGCGCCCAGGCGATGGTCCCCTTGTCTACGAGCGCGATCGAAATCGCGGGAAGGCTCTTGGCGCGCATCTCCGCGTTGATGATGCGCTCCAGATACGCAGCGACATCGGCATGGGCGGCATCGGGGTGAACGACGTCGGGCCGTGGGGAGGCCTGAGCGGCGGCGCGACCGGGAATGATGTTGACCAGCGCGATGGCGGCGAGCGCAAATGGACGGCAGCGCCGAATCGCGCTGCTCCTCTTCTTGATTGCCATCGAAATCTCCTGAGTCAGCGCTTGCGCGCGCGTGATCGTGTGGGGCTTTCGCTCGAGTCATCGTCGCGCCCCGCGCCGGCCCAGCTCCCGCGCTCACCGAGCTGGGAGATGATGCGGGCGAGGCGGATCGCGGCGTTGTTCCAGTTGGTCTCGACCGCGGCCTGCGCCGCATTCGGATCGCCGCGCACGATGCTGCTGGTGATGACCTCGTGCTCCTTCACCGAGGTCGGGAGCTCGTCGAGGAGGACGCTGGCGTAGAGGCGTGTGTAGCGCTCGCACTGCGGCTTGATCGCGCGGTGGAGGGTGAGGAGGCGCGGGCCGGCGACGGTCTCGACGAACGCTTCGTGGAAGTGGAGGTCGAGCTCGAAAAAGCGCGCTGCTGCACCGCGTGTGCGCGACTGTGACCCGAGCTCGCGATTGAGCTCGCGCATCCGCGCGGCGATCTCCTTTCGACGGGCGGGAGGGAGCATCGCGGCGGCGCGCGCGGCGAGCCCCTCGAGGTGCCCGACGATCTGAAAAAGCTCTTCGCCATCGTCTTGCGTGAGCGGGGCGACGATGAGTCGGCGCTCGCGGCCGCGTCCGGAGGAGGCGATGAACCCCTCCTGCTCGAGCCGGTGGAGTGCGCTGCGCACGGGGGTGCGGCTAAGCCCCAGCCGCTCGGCGATGACGCGTTCGGAGATGCGGGAGCCGGGTGGAAGCTGGCCCCAAACGATGACGCTGCGGAGATCGTGATAGGCGCGCGAGACGTTGTCGAGGCGCTCGTGGGAGCCGGAGTCGACGCTCGCTGCGCGGCGCGTCCGCGGAGGCTTTCCTGGAGCGGGGGGAGGAGCGATGCGCGGCACAGGTGTCAACGATACCGGGTGGTGGAAGGCGGCGCAAGCAGCCGTAGTTGGGGGGCGCGGCGAATCGCCGAGCGGAGAAAAAGTGGTCAACGGGTCCACCATTGTGGTATACCGAACTGCACTCTATGTTGGTCCCGCATCAAGGTTCGCCGCAGCCCACCACCCTCAGCAGCCCCTCGTGCCCCCTCACGCACGCGGCCCCGCAGCCGTCGATCCGCACTCCCTCGTTCTCGTGGGAAGCGACATCACCATCCGCCCGCTCGTCACGCTCGACGAGCTCAAGGCGTGCGTCGCCCTGCAGTACGAGGTCTGGGGACAGGAGTACAACGACGCCGTCCCCGCGTCGCTCCTCCAGGTGGTCTCTCATGTCGGCGGCATCCTCGCCGGCGCGTTCACCCCCGACGGCGAGATGGTCGGCTTCGTCTTTGGGCTCACCGGCATCAAGGACGGAGAGCCCATCCACTGGTCCCACGAGCTCGGCGTCCGCTCCACCTGCCGCGATGCCGGCGTCGGTCGCATGCTCAAACACTACCAGCGTACCGAGCTCGCCCTCCTCGGCATCGCCACGATCTTCTGGACCTTCGACCCGCTCATGGCGAAGAACGCGCATCTCAATCTCAACCGCCTGGGTGCCCGCGTCGTCGAGTACGTCGAGAACATGTACGGTACCACCACGAGCCCTCTTCACCACGGGCTCGCGACCGATCGCTTTATCGTCTCCTGGTCCACCTCGTCCGACACCGACGCCGCGCCCCGCGCGCTCCTCGACGAGCACGTGCAGCATCCGGTCATCAGCGCCGAGCCGCGCGCGGGCGATGTGATCGGCGAAATAGGAGACGGCATCGGCGCGACGCGCGCGCCTCTCGTCCTCCTCGAAGTCCCCGCCGACCTTCAGGGCATGCCGCCGGCGAGTCTCGCCGCATGGCAAGCCTCGCTCCGCACGACCTTCGAGCGCGCGCTCTCCGCCGGCTACGCCGTCAGCGGGCTGCATCGCGACGCGGTCGCCTCACGCTCCTTCTACGTGCTCGAGCGCAACGCGGAGGCGCAGCCGTGAGCACGATCCCGACGGCCCCCGTCGCCGCGTCCGACGCCGAGCCGCTGCGCCGCCTCCTCGGCGTCACCGATCTCACGCTCATCGCGATGGGCACCGTCATCGGCTCGGGGATCTATCTCGTCCCCGCCGTCGTGCTTCGCCAGACGGGCGCCGTCGGTCCCGCGATGCTCGTCTGGCTCGCGGCCGGCATCCTCTCCCTGCTCGGCGCGCTGACGTACGCCGAGATGGGGGCGATGAAGCCGGAGGCGGGTGGGCTGTACGTGTACGTGCGCGATACCTTCGGCCCGCTCCCCGCCTTTCTCTATGGCTGGACGAGCTTCTTCGTCATCGCCAGCGGATCGATCGCGACGCTCGCGGTCGCGTTCTCCGGCTATCTCACGGAGTTCATCGCGCTCACACCGCTCGAAGCGCGCATCGTCTCGATCGTGATGATCGCCGCGATTGCGACGCTCAACGTGCGCGGCACACGGAACAGCGCGACCGTGCAGAACTGGACGACCGGCGCCAAGGTCGGATCGCTGCTGGTGCTCAGCGTCATCCTCATCGCGTTCGGACATCCCGCGCAGGCGAAGAGCGCGACGTGGCCCGCGTCGTTTTCGTCATCGCTCGCGGTGGCCATGGGGGCGGCGATGATCGGCGTTCTCTGGGCATACGAAGGGTGGCAGTACGTCACCTTCTCCGCCGGTGAGACGCGCGACGCGCAACGGACCTTTCCGCGCGCGATCACCATCGCGACCGCCGCGCTCGTCGGGCTCTACCTGCTCGTGAACTTTGGCTACCTCGC
>JALYSW010000236.1 GCA_030854615.1 Gemmatimonadota bacterium | reverse complement strand
GAGAAGCGGATCGTGCGCGCCCATCCCCCACTGCATCGGATACGCACGAATTGCGCGTGCCCCATCGGCGTGCGCGTTGGCGAGCGCGAGCTGCCAGTGCGGCCACCCCGGACGAATCGCGGGCACGGGCTCGAGCACCGCGCGATGCGGCTCGAGCGCCGCGAAGAGCGCCTCGTTCCCCGCGCTGACGTCACGATGGAATGCCGTGGGAAGATGACCCACCCACGCGCCCGCAATTCCCTCGCGCGCGAGCACGCGCACGAGCACCTCGGGGTCCGGATGCGGCAGCTCGCGAAAGGGATACGCGCCGATGAAGCAGTTGACGTCGATCATCGCTCGCGCGCTCGGAGTAGCGCCATCACGACTTCACTTTCACGTGCGCGTCGGTGCGGCGAGCCGCGACGCCGCTCGTGGGGATCCCTGGCAGCGCGTTGTGCGGGAAGATGCGCGCGGCGTTGCGCCAGCGAACCTCCTCGATCTCCTCCCCGCTCATCCCGATCGCGTCGAGCGCGCGCAGCTTCGCGAGCCCCGTCTCCATCGTGATGTCGCATCCCCAGAGCATTCGCGATGCGCCGACCGATGCATAGACGAGATCGAGCATCCCGCGATCGACGCCGCTCCCCGAAAGATCGATGTAGATGTTCGGAATCTCTCGCACGGCTGCGCAGCTGTGCGCCCAATCGCCGCCGCCGCCGATGTGCGCGAGGATGAACGACGCGCGCGGATGCCGCGCGGCGAGGCGGCCGAGGTCGACACCATCCGAGATTTCCTGCCCGGGCCACTCGCGCGTGCGATGCTGCCAGATGTGGTGCAGCACCGGCAGCCCGCGCCGTGCCGCTTCCTCGCCAATGGGATCGAGCAGCGGATCGTCGGCGCGCCTGCTCGCCGCGAGCTTGATGCCGACCGCGCCGCGCGCGACGCACCGCTCGATCTCCTCGCGCGCGTGTGCGCTGTCGTTCGGATTGACGGTGACGTAGCAGCGCACGCGATCGGGATGCGCATCCTGCAGCGCGAGCATGGCGTCGTTTCCCGAGGACACGTTCGACGGCGACGGAAAATAGGTCGGCGACTTGTGGCCCCAGCTGCCCAGGATAGAGGCGATGTGCGCGCGGATGCCGATGCGCTCCCCGGCGCGCAGCCGCGATGCGTTCACGCGCTCCCAATCGCCGCGCCCCGACGCCGGATGATAGAAATGCGCGTGCACGTCGACCAGCGGCGTGCGCCCCGCGAGCGCCTCGCCTTCCGGCTCAGCCATCCGCGATCTCCTCGCGCAGCGCGACGAAGGCGGCGCTCGCCGCGCTCTCGATCTCGCCGACGTCGGACTCATCATGCGCGAGACACGCGTAGTTGTACGCGCCGCGCTTGAACAGGACGCCCTGCTCCAGCGCGAGCTCGCCGAAGCGCGTGCGATGGTCCTCGTCCTCGAAGTCGAACATCCACATCGGCGCGATGCCGCGCACCGTCACGCCGCGCACGCCCGACGCCGTGATCGCGCGCTGCACGCCCTGCATCATCTCGTCGCCGGCCGCCCACAGCCCCTCGCACACCTCGGCCTTCTCGTGCCAGTCGAGTACCGCGGCGGCAGCGGCGAGCGCGGTTGTCTCCCCTGCGAGCGTCGACGAGATCCACGCATCCGACGCCGCGCGCATCACCTCCTCACGTCCGACGATCGCGCTTAGCGGATAGCCGTTCGCGAGCGCCTTCCCGAACACGGCGAGGTCCGGTGTGATCCCCGAATACTCCTGAAAGCCGCCGGTGCGCAAGCGGAAGCCAGTCTTCATCTCGTCGAAGATCAGCACCGCGCCGCGCTCGTCCGCTATCCCGCGCGCCGACTCGATCCACGCGGTGCTCGGCAGCCGCTCGATCACCGGCTCGATCACGATCGCCGCGAGATCGTCGCCCGCTTCGGACGCTGCGGCCTCGAGCGCCGTGATGTCGTCGAAGGGCACCGCCGTGTAGTCCTCGTGCGCACCTGCAACCGTTCCCGGACCACCCGTGTACCAGTCGAGCCAGCCGAAGTAGCCACAGCCGACGACCTTCGCGCGACGCGTGTGTGCGCGCGCGATGCGCACCGCGGCCGCAACGCCCTCGGCGCCACTCTTCAGGAAGCACACACGCTCCGCGCACGGAATGACATCCGACAGCCGCTCGGCGACATCCACCTCGAGCACATGCGACAGGCCGGCGACATTGCCCTGCTCCGCCGCCTGCGCGATCGCCAGCGTGACGGCGGCCTCCGCGTAGCCGAGGGCGACGGCGCCGAGCGCCATGATGCAATCGATGAGCTCACGTCCGTCGGCGGTCCAGATGCGACAGCCGGAGGCGCGCAGATAGTGCGTCGGCATCTCGTCGTGCGCGTCGCCGTAGAGGGTCGCGAACCGCTTGCTGCCGGTGGACGCGCCGCCGACGATGATCCGCTCCGCGCGCGTGCGCCA
>JALYSW010000203.1 GCA_030854615.1 Gemmatimonadota bacterium | reverse complement strand
CCGTTGTCGAGCAGCGACGCGAGCCGGCGGCGGATGCCGACGTTGATGCGCATGCGCGCCTGGCTCGCGTACTCGCGGTACATGTAGTCGCGCTCCTCGTCCGTTACCATCTCGAGCGTGAGCTCATCGTGATTGCGAAGGAAGATCGCCCACTGGCAGTCGGCGGGGATCGCCGGCGTCTGCGCGAGGATCTCGACGATCGGGCTGCGGTCCTCCTTGCGGATCGCCATGTACATGCGCGGCATGAGCGGAAAGTGAAATGCCATGTGGCACTCTTTTCCGTTGCCGAAATACGGGATGACGTCCGTAGGCCACTGATTCGCCTCGGCGAGCAGCAGCCTGTTCTCGAACTCCGCATCGAGCGCGGCGCGGATCTTCTTCAGGACTTCGTGCGTCTCCGGAAGATTCTCGCAATTCGTGCCGTCGCGCTCGATGAGATAGGGGATCGCGTCGAGGCGCATCCCGTCGACGCCCATCTTGAGCCAGAAGCGCATCACATCGATCACTGCATCGACGACGACCGGGTTGTCGAAGTTGAGATCGGGCTGGTGACTGAAGAAGCGGTGCCAGTAGAACTGCTCGGCCACCGGATCCCAGGTCCAGTTCGAGACCTCGGTATCCGTGAAGATGATCCGCGCATCCTTGTACTTCGTCGGATCGTCGGACCATACGTACCAGTCGCGCTCCGGCGATCCGCGCGGCGAGGTGCGTGCGCGCTGGAACCACGCGTGCTGGTCCGACGTGTGGTTGATGACGAGCTCGGTGATCACGCGGATGTTTCGCGCATGCGCCTCGTCGAGCAGCCGCTGAAAGTCCTCGAGCGTGCCGTACTGCGGGTGCACCGACTTATACTCGGCGATGTCGTAGCCGTCGTCGCGCAGCGGCGAGGGGTAGAACGGCAGGATCCAGAGCGTGTTGACGTTGAGCGACTGGATGTAGTCGAGCTTCTGAATCAGTCCCGGAAAATCACCGAAGCCATCGCCGTTGCTGTCGCGGAACGCCTTGACGTGCGTCTGGTAGATGATCGCGTCCTTGTACCAGAGCGGATCGTTGGCGGAGATGGGTGGCGTGGATCGGTCGGGCATCGCTCGGGTGTCGGAGAAAGTGCGCGAGGTCAGCGCTGAAGCCGGAGGATGTGCCCCGGCTGAAGGTTAGGATCGAGTCGAACATAATTGCGCGAGCCGCGCCAGCTGTAGCGCACGCCGGTGAGCAGATCTTCGACGACGTACGGCGTGTCGCCGTCGAGCCCGAACTCGACGAGTGGAACGGTGACGACCGTTTCCTGCGCACGAGTTGGATCGAGATTGACGATGATGAGCAGGTCGTTCCGCCATCCGGGCGCCGTCTTCGTGAAGAAGAGGACCTGCGGGTTTTCGGAGTCGCGGAAAGTGAGATTGTCCATGCGCTGCAGCGCTGAGTTGTCGCGGCGAATGGCGTTGAGGAGCTTGATCTCGGCAGTGAGATTCCCGGGCGCGTTCCAGTCACGCACGCGAATCTGATATTTCTCGGAATCGAGATATTCCTCGCTGCCGGGCCGCACAGGCGTGTTCTCGCTGAGCTCGAAGCCGTTGTAGATGCCGTAGAGTGGCGACATCGTGGCCGCGAGCAGGAGACGCACGCGAAAGGCCGGGCGACCGAAGTGCTGCAGATATTCGTGGAGGATGTCCGGCGTGTTCGCGAAGAGATTGCCGCGCATGTATTCGAGCGAGTGCTCGTTGTGCATTTCGGCCCACCAGTCGCGCAGCTCGACGGCCGTGTTCTTCCAGGTGAAGTACGTGTAGGACTGGGAGAAGCCGATCTTGGCCAGCAGCTTCATCGTGCGCGGGCGCGTGAACGCCTCGGCGAGGAAGACGATGTCCGGATGCTTTGCGTGGACCTCGTTGATCATCCACTCCCAGAACGCGAACGGCTTCGTGTGCGGGTTGTCGACGCGAAAGGTGCGCACGCCGTGCTCGATCCAGAACAGGAAGATGTCGCGGCAGGCGTTCCAGAGCCCTTCGCGATCATCACACCAGAAGTTCAGCGGATAGATGTCCTGATATTTCTTCGGCGGATTCTCGGCGTACTTGATCGTGCCGTCGGGGCGTACGAAGAACCATTCCGGGTGTTGTTTGAGCCACGGATGATCGGGTGAGCACTGCAATGCGTAGTCGAGTGCGATCTCGAGGCCGAGCTCCGTGGCCGTGGCGACGAGAGTGTCGAAGTCCTCTATGGTACCGAGCCTGGGCTCGACCGCCGAATGTCCGCCGGCAACGTTGCCGATGGCCCACGGGCTTCCGGGATCGTTCGGGCCGGCAGCGAGTGAGTTGTTCGGTCCTTTGCGCGCGGAGATGCCGACCGGATGGATCGGCGGCAGATAGACGACATCGAAGCCAAGCTCGGCGATGCGCGGCAGGGCGAACGCGGTGCTCAAGAAGGTGCCGTGGCGCTCGGGGTCAGTGGTCTGCGAGCGCGGGAAGAGCTCGTACCACGATGCGAATGCGGCGCGCTCGCGGTCGACCCACACCTCGAGCTCGCGCGCGTAGCAGGTGAGATCCGGCGGCGCGTAGTTGTCGTCGAGCAGGGAGTGCAGCTGCGCGTCGAGCGCTGCGGCGACGCGTTCGGCGCCCGAGATGCGCGGGTCGCGGATGAGCAGTGCGGCGGCGCGGAGCTCGTTGCGCACCTCGCCGAAGCGTGCGCGGCGGGCGGCCGCGTCGACGAGCTCAGCGCCCTCCAGAAGCTCGGATGAGACGTCCTGTCCCGCGCCTATCTTTTTTTGAATCTCGCTGCGCCAGGTGCCGAAGCGATCGGTCCATGATTCGACCGTGTAGCTCCACTTGCCGACCCGGTCGACGCGGAAACCGCCGACCCACTGATCAGCGTTCGGATCGTAGAACATCGGGACGTAGTGCCATTCGCCGGCGGCCGGACCGCTGTACCTGATGCGAGCGGCGAGGAGGTCGTGGCCGTCCTTCAGGATGTCGGCGCGGACT
>JALYSW010000202.1 GCA_030854615.1 Gemmatimonadota bacterium | reverse complement strand
CGATCACGACGTCATTGCCAAGCCGCGGCGGTGGCGGAATGATGATCTCGTTCTGCGAGACCTTCTCGAAGGTGTCGCTCGCGACGAGATCCTCGTACTTCTGGATGCGCGCCTTGCTCTTCGCCTGTCGCGCGCGCGGCGCGAGGCGCACCCACTCGAGCTCGCGCTGCAGCGACCGCTGGCGCGCCGACTCGCTCTTCTCTTCCTGCTGCAGCCGCACGCGCTTCTGCTCGAGCCACGCGCTGTAGTTCCCCTCGTACGGAATTCCGCTGCCGCGATCGAGCTCGAGAATCCACTTCGCGACGTTGTCGAGGAAGTAGCGATCGTGCGTGATCGCGACGACCGTCCCCGGGAACTCCGCGAGATAGCGTTCGAGCCACGCGACGCTCTCCGCATCGAGATGGTTCGTCGGCTCGTCGAGCAGCAGCATGTCGGGCTGGTCGAGCAGCACCTGACAGAGCGCGACGCGGCGCTTCTCTCCGCCAGACAGCGTGTTCACATCCGCATCCGCAGGCGGGAGGCGCAGCGCATCCATCGCAATTTCGATGCTGCGATCGAGCTCCCACAGGTTCTGCGAGTCGATCTGCTCCTGCACCTTCGACTGCTCCTCGAGCAGCTTCGTCATCTCGTCGTCGCTCATCGGCTCGGCGAATTTCATCGAGATGGCCTCGAACTTCGTCAACAGCGCGCGCTTCTTCGCGACCGCAAGCTCGACGTTCCCCTTCACGTCCTTTGTGGCATCGAGCAGCGGCTCCTGCGGCAGGTAGCCGATGCGCGTATTGTTCGCCGCCCACGCCTCGCCCTGAAAATCCTGGTCGACGCCCGCCATGATGCGTAGCAGCGTCGACTTCCCCGCGCCGTTGGTGCCGAGCACGCCGATCTTCGCGCCGGGATAGAAGGAGAGGTAGATGCCGCGCAAAATCTCCCGGCTGGGCGGGACGACTTTGCGCAGGTCCTTCATTACATAGATGAACTGGGGAGCCACGAGCGTTCCTCTGTCGGTATCGAGACGATGGTGCAGGCCCGGAAAGCTAACCGGCCCGTCCCGCCTCGGCCTCGCCCGCCGTCCGGCGCCAGCTCGTGAAGAACAATGCGCCGAGCAAGAGGTCGATGACCGCGAAGATGGCGGCGGTCGGAGCCATCCGGTGCTGGCTGACCAGAATCAACACCGGGATGCTGAACACGAGCTTTTCCACGATGGCCGGCAGCATGATCGGACGCAGGCGCAGCGGATCGCGGGAGATGACGAGGAAGCAGAGCTGCCACGCGACCGCGGTGCCGATGAACCCGAAGTAGTCCTCGGGGCGCGCGAGAGCAGCCGGCCGCAAGAAGTACAGTGGGAGCAGAACGATCAGCCCGTAGATGCCGGCGATGAGGAAGACTCGCCTCGCGAACGTATTCATATCCCTCTCCTGGCCAATGCTTCGTGTGCGCTGGTTCACGGGTGAAATATCTTCGGCGCTACAGCCTTTCGTCGGCCCACCGGGTATCATCCTGCCTGTCGACAACGCTCAGGAGATAAGATCGTGCGCACCGCCCGCCTGCTTCCCTCGCTCTTCCTCATCGCCTCCACCGCGCTCGGCGCGCAGTCGACGCTCCCTCGCAAGCACAAGCCCGAGCCGACCACCGACGCGATCACGACGCGCGATCTCATGACGCGCCTCTACATCATCGCCGACGACTCGATGAAGGGGCGCCAGGCCGGAAGCGAGGGTCACCAGATGACGACGGCGTACATTGCGTCGGAGCTGAAGAAGATGGGACTCGAGCCCGCGGGCGACAGCGGTGGCTACTTCCAGTACGTACCGCTGGTGCGCCGTCACTTCGAGCCCAGTGGGACGCTCACCGCGGGCTCCACCGCACTTCGCCCCGACTCCGATTTCGTTCCGATCATGGCGCGCGGTACGCCGCGCAGCATCGACGGCGCGCAGGCGATCTACGGCGGCGTCTTCACCGACTCCACCACCTGGATCACCGCCGACCAGGCGCGCGGCAAATTCGTCGTCTTTGGCGCGCCCGTATCCGCCAACGGCGGACGCTTCTTCATCATCAACATCCGCCCGAGCAGCCGCTTCGCCGGCGCCGCCGGCGTCGCCATCCCGACGCTCGAGCTCGCGCCCCACGAATACCTCGCGCGCATCCGCAAGCCCGGCCTCGCGCTCGCGGGGAGCGCCACGGGCCCAGAGAACGCCTCGCCCCTCCACCTCCTCATCACCCAATCCGCCGCCCGGACCCTGCTCGGCGGCAGGTCGCTCGACTCCCTCACAGCCGGCGCCGTTGGCGAAACCATCCACGGCACCCTCACGCTCGTCGAGGAGGCGCGTCCGACGCGCAACGTCATTGCGGTGCTCCCCGGCTCCGATCCGAAGGTTCGCGGCGAGTACGTCGCGATCGGTGCGCACAGCGATCACATCGGCACGCGCGACGTGCCGGCGGACCACGACTCAACCCGCGGCGCGAACGAGCAGGCGTGGGAGATGCGCGGCAAGTCGCTCGACAATGCAGACCCGAGCCCGCAACAGCTCGCGCTCGTCCATGTGAACGTCGACTCGCTGCGAAAGAAGCACGCGCCGCGAATGGACTCGGTATACAACGGCGCCGATGACGACGGCTCCGGCACCGTCGCGGTGCTCGAGATCGCGCAGAAGTTCGCGAGCGAGCACCCGCGACCGCATCGCTCGATTCTCTTCGTCTGGCACACCGGCGAAGAGCTCGGGCTGATCGGCTCGCGCTGGTTCACCGATCATCCGACGGTGCCGCGCGACTCCATCGTCGCGCAGCTCAATATCGACATGATCGGCCGCGGCGACAAATGGGATCTCACCGGCGGCGGCCCCGACTTCCTGCATCTCGTCGGCTCACGTCGCCTCTCGACGGAGCTGGGCGATCTCGCCGAGAGTGTGAATCGCAAGACGGTGACCGTGCATCCGCCGCTCCACTTCGACTACTCACTCGATCGCGCAGGGCACCCCGAGAACATCTACTGCCGCAGCGACCACTACATGTACGCGCGCTACGGCATTCCGATCATCTTCTTCACCACGGGGCTGCACCAGGATTACCACCAGCTTACCGACGAGCCGGAATACATCGATTACTCGCACATGCAGCGGATCGCGAGCTACGTGCACGACCTCGCGCTCGCGGTCGCGAACCTCGACCATCGCGTCGTCGTCGACAAGCCGAAGCCGGACCCCATGGGGGTGTGCCGGCAGTAACTCAGCACGCAACCAAAGTGATACCTCCGCGACAAACTTCGTCGCGGTATTTTCGACATCATCTCACATGATCACGCCGCGTTCCGCGTATCGGGCCCGTGCGGCAGCACGATGCTGTCGCCTAACCCGCCCGCGAGCTCGTCGAGATCGCCGCCGTGATACGCCTGCTCGCCGTGCTCCGCCACGTCGATGCCCGCGATCTCATCGGCAAGCGAGATGCGCAGTCCGCCGAACGCCTTCACGACGCTGAGCAGGATCACGGTCCCGATCCCCGCGAGCAGCACCGTCGCGAGCACAGCGAGGATCTGCACGGTGAGCTGATGCGGATTGCCGGCGAGCAGCCCATCGCCACCGCCTGCATTCACGCTCTTCGTGGCGAAGATACCCGTGAGCAGCGCGCCGAAGATTCCCGCGACGCCGTGACAGGCGAACACGTCTAGCGCATCGTCGAGCTGCGTGCGCGCGCGCATCTGCATCGCGGAAAAACTCGCCGTTGCCGCGATCACGCCAATCGCGATCGCCGCGGACGGCGTCACGTACCCCGCCGCGGGTGTGATCGCCACGAGCCCGACCACCGCGCCCGTCGCCGCGCCGACCGCGGTGCAATGCCCGTTTCGCAGCAGGTCGAGCACCATCCACATCGTGAGCGCCGCCGCCGCCGCGGTGTGCGTCGTCACGAACGCGTTCGCCGCCACGCCATTCGCCGCGAGCGCCGAGCCGGCGTTGAAGCCGAACCAGCCGAACCAGAGCAGCCCTGCCCCGAGCACCGTGAACGGCACGTTGTGCGGCACGAGCGGCGCGCGGCCGAAGTCGCGCCGCTTGCCGAGCATCAGCGCCGCGACGAGCGCAGAAATCCCGGCGCTGATGTGCACGACGGTTCCGCCCGCGAAGTCGAGCGCACCGAGGGTGTGCAGCCATCCACCATCGCCCCACACCCAGTGCGCGAGTGGGTCGTAGATGAGCGTGCTCCACAGCACCGCGAACAGCAGGTACGCGCTGAACTTCATTCGCTCCACCACCGCGCCCGACACGAGCGCGATCGTGATCGCCGCGAACATCATCTCGAACGCCGCGAACGCGAGATGTGGAATCGTCGCCGCGTACGTCGGATTCGCGCTCGCTCCCACCACGCGCAGCCCCGCCCACGCGAAGCCGCCGATCAGGCTCGACTCCGGCGAGAATGCGAGCGAATAGCCGAGCACGACCCACTGCACGCTGATCACGCCGAGCGCCGCCATGCTCATCATCAGCGTGTTGAGCGAGCTTTTCCGCCGGACTAATCCGCCGTAGAAGAAGGCAAGCCCGGGAACCATGAGCATCACGAGCGCGGCGGAGACCAGCACCCATGCAGTGTCACCGGCAGAGATCTCGACGACGGTGCTCGCGTTCATGCGACCACCGCGGCCGTATCGGCCTGCTGCGCCTTTCGCTGCACCTCGTTCGCGGTGACCGGCGTCAGCGCGTCGTTGTCGGTCTCGCCGGTGCGGATGCGCACCACGCGGTCGAGCGGCTGCACGAAGATCTTCCCGTCACCGACCTCGCCGGTGCGCGCCGCCTCGACGATCGCGCGAATCGTCGCCTCGACGAACGGCTCCGAGCACGCCATCTCGACCTTCACCTTCTCGCGAAACTCGAGCACCACTGACGAGCCGCGATAGGTCTCGACGATCTCGCGCTCGCCTCCGTGTCCGCTGACGCGACTGAGCGTGATCCCCGTAACGCCAGCGCGGAAGAGCGCCTCCTTGACCGCCGCGAGCCGCTCGGGACGGATGACGCAGGTAATGAGCTTCATGGGTCCCCTGGCATGAACGAAAAGCGCCCCGAAAATGCCGGGGCGGTGATGGTGTTCTCACGCTACGAGCGCCCTG
>JALYSW010000142.1 GCA_030854615.1 Gemmatimonadota bacterium | reverse complement strand
AGGTCGGACTGATCGTCGTCGTCGGGTTGGCCGCGAAGAACGCGATTCTGATCGTCGAATTCGCGAACGAGCTTCACGCGAAAGGGTTGTCGATTCGCGAGGCCGCCGCCGAGGCGGCGCGCGAGCGCCTGCGCCCGATCCTCATGACATCGTTTGCCTTCATCCTCGGCGTCGTGCCGCTCCTCGTTGCGAGCGGCGCCGGTGCCCAGAGCCGGCACTCGATCGGAACGGGAGTGTTTTTCGGAATGCTCTTCGCGACGACCGTCGGAATCTTCTTCGTCCCATCGTTCTTTGCCGAGATTCGAATGTTGAGTGAGCGTGGATTGTTCAAGCGAAAGAACGTAGCGGCACCGGCCGCCACGGGCTCGATGTCGGGGGACGACTGAGCATGCCGGTACTACGTAAGGTTGCTCCGCGGCTGCTCGCGCTGTTCGTCGTTGCCGGCTGCGCCGTTGGGCCGAACTACACGCGTCCGGCGGTTGATGTCGCGCCCGAATGGCGCGCGCCGTCGAAGTCGGAAGATTCGGTGCGCTCGTTCTTCGACTCGCTCGCGAGCGGGACGAATCTGATCGCGCCACCAACCGCCGCGAGGGCTGACACGCCGTCCGGCGCAGCGACCGTGAGGCGTCCCGACTGGCGCGCGAGCTACGAGTCGCGCCCGCTCGACGCCAAGGGTGGACTCGGCTGGGCGGCGCTGATCAAGGATCCCGCGCTGCAGGCGCTGATCGATACGGCGGTGCGCAACAATCGCGACGTCCGCGTCGCGATCGCGACGATCGCCGAGTATCGGGCAGAGTATGGGGTGGCGAAGAGCGCGTATTATCCGCGCATCGATGGTCGGTTTTCGGGGGGGCGAGAGAAGATCGTGGTCGTGCCGGGGCAGAACGAGGCATTCAACGCGATCCAGGTGACGGCGAATCTGCAGTGGGAGCTCGACTTCTGGGGGCGGATCCGCAGGAACAGTCAGGCTGCGCGCGCCGACTATCTCGCGAGCGAGGAAGGGCGCCGGTCGGTGGTGCTCACGCTCGTGAGCGATGTCGCGACGGGGTATCTGCAGCTGCGCGAGCTCGATCTCGATCTCGAGATCTCGCAGCGCACGCTCGCGTCGCGCCAGCAGACGCTCAACCTCGCGCTCCGCCGCTATCAGCAGGGGCTCATCTCCGAGCTCGACGTGCGGCAGTTCGAGTCCGAGGTCGACAACTCCGCCGTCAGCATCGCGGATTTCCAACGACGGATCGCGCAGCAGGAGAATGCGTTGAGCGTGCTGGTGGGGCACACCCCCGCGCCGGTGGCGCGCGGGCTGTCGCTCACGGATGTGCTGGGGACGTTCATTCTCCCCACGGAGCTTCCGGCGGAGCTCATCGCTCGCCGCCCGGATGTTCGGCAGGCGGAGGAGGCGCTCGTCGCGGCGAATGCACGTGTGGGCGCATCGCAGGCCGCGCTCTTTCCGACGGTGTCGCTGTCGAGCCAGTACGGCACGCAGGGCGACAAGTTCAGCAACACCTTCCAGCAGAATGGCGAGATCTACCAGATCTTCGGTGGTATCTCGATCCCGCTCTTTCGTGGCGGCGCGTTGAGGAGTGAGCTCTCCGCCGCGCGCGCGCGCTCCGACCAGGCACGGTTCGCGTACGAGCAGGCGACGCTCGTCGCGCGGCGTGAGGCGGAGGATGCATTCGTCGGCGTGCGCACGTCACGCGATCAGGCGGTGGCGCAGCAGCGGCAGGTCGATGCGCTCCGTCGCGCTTTCGACCTGGCGAACCGGCGTTATCAGAACGGCGTCTCGAGCTACCTCGAAGTGCTGGACGCGGAGCGCAACCTGTTCACGAGCGAGCTGGCGCTGACGCAGGCGCAGCGCCAGGAGCTCGTGTCCGGCGTGCAGCTCTACAAGGCGCTCGGCGGCGCCTGGGCAGACTCCACCGCCGCGCGGTAGCAGCGCTGGTAGTAGCGCTCGCCGTCGGCGCGAGACGCTTCACCCCCGATTCGTTCTCGGCCCAGAGGGGCGGTTCTAAACTGACGCGTCACTTTAGAACCTTTCTCTGGGAGCCTAGGCCATGTTACGAAGACTTGTGCGCACAATCGCCGCCGGGGGTGTGGCCGCGGCGATGTTTGCCTGTGGAGGCAGTAGCGACGGCGGTGGAACCGGACCGACGCCCGTATTCACTTCGGTGTCGGTGTCGCCGTCCGCCCCGGAGGTTGCCGTGGGTGGTACGACGGCGCTGACCGCGATCGCGAAGGATCAGAGCGGCGACGTCTTCCCCGGCGCGACGGGTGCGACGTGGACATCCGCGAATAGCGCAGTGGCGACGGTGAACTCGACGACGGGTGTCGTGTCCGGTGTTGCGAACGGCACGTCGAGCATCACTGCGTCGGTTACTGTCGGCAGCGTCACGCACACCGGGAGTCAGACGGTGAACGTGACGACGCCGACGGCATCCGGCAGCGTGACCGCGACCACCGCATTGTCGTTCGACCCAAGCACCGTCACGATTGCGCGCTCCGCCGGCACCGCGTCAGTGACCTGGCACTTCCAGTCCGTCGCACATACGGTCGTCTGGGATGCGCAGCCGGGATCCATCACCGACATCGGCGCCACGTCGAGCGCGAGCGTGTCTCGCGACTTCACCATCGCCGGCACGTACCACTATCACTGCTCGATTCACTCCGGCATGGCGGGGATCGTCGTGGTGCAGTAGTGCGACGTAGTGGTAAGAAATTTTGCAGCAGCAGCAACGGCTCTCGTCACGCAAGTGACGGGAGCCGTTGCTCGTTGAGGCTAACGCGGGCGCGGTGCGGAAACGGGTGACCAGGTGACGACACACGGCGTCACCCTACGGCCCCCACACAGTGAGCGATCTCGAATGTCACGTGCATTTGCGCGCACGATCCTCGTCGGCACTCTCGCCGCGGTGCTCTTCGCCTGCAGATCGGACGGCGTCGCCGGACCGCCATCTGCGGGAACTGTCGTTGCTAATACCGATTTGCACTTCGCGCCGCAGTCGCTCACGCTTTCCAGAAGCGGTGGAAGCGCCGAGCTGACGTTCACATTCAAGAGCACGAATCACAAGGTCGTGTGGGACACGCAGCCGTCGGGCTCGGCGCTCGAGACCGTGCCGTCGACGCACGATGCATCGGTGGTGCGTGAGCTCACCGTGGCTGGCACGTACACGTATCACTGTCCCTTCCACGAGGGAATGACGGGCACGGTCATCGTCGAGTAGCGGCCACGCTTCGCGCGCGACCGCATCGCGCTGGTTACAGCGCGTCGCGGATGAACGCCTGCAGCTTCTGCCGATAGCTCCTGCCGCTCGTGTGGCGAGAGCCGTCGTGCAGGATCACGACGAAATCCCCCTGGAACCACGGCTGGAGCTCCTTCACGCGCTCGGTATTCACGATCGTCGAGCGGTGGATGCGGAGGAATCGCGCGGCCGGGAGCCGTGACTCGAGGCGCGTGAGTGTGTCGCGCACGAGATGCGTGTCCGCGCCGACGTGGATTTTGGCGTGATTGTCCACCGCTTCGATCCAGTCGATCTCTGCGGTGCGGATGAGGAGCAGCCGTCCATCCACCTTGATCGCGAGACGGAGATCGCGTCGCTGCCTCCGCCCCAGGTGCTCGAGCAGCCCATAAAGCTGTGCCCCGTCGGGCCCCGCATCGCTGCGCGCGGCCTCCCGACTCGAGAGGCGCGTCTTCGCGCGCACGAGCGCCGCGGCGAAGCGCTCCCGCTCCACCGGCTTGAGCAGATAGTCGAGCGCGTGGACTTCGAATGCCTGCACCGCGTACTCGTCGTAGGCCGTCACGAAGATCACGAGCGGCATGCGCTCGGGACCGACCGCCTCGATCACGCCGAAGCCGTCGAGCTCGGGCATCTGGATGTCGAGGAAAACGAGATCCGGTGCGAGCTTCTCGATCGCGAGAATCGCGTCCGCCCCGTTGCCGCACTCGCCGATGATCTCGATGTCGGGATGATCGGCGATCAACGTCCGCATGCGTGCGCGCGCGAGCGGCTCGTCATCGACGACGAGCGCGCGTATCAGCGCGGGATCGTTTCCTTTGGTGGCCGTGCTCACGATTGCTCTTCTCCAGTGTGATACGGTATCGAAATTCGTACCGCGAACCCCGCATTAGGCGCGGTCGTCACCTCGAAGGTGTGCAGATCGCCGTAGAGTCGCTCGAGCTGCTCGCGAATGTTGCTCAAGCCAATGCCTTTCGGCAGCTCGCTCGGCGCCGACAGCGCGCACCCCACGCCATCATCGATCACTGCGAGCTCCACAGTGTCGCCGCGTCGCTGAGCACGAATCTCGAGCTTGCCACCGCATGCGCGCGGGCTGAGTCCATGACGAATCGAGTTTTCCGCGAGTGGCTGCAGCAGGAGATTCGGCACGAGCGCACGGCTCGCCGCCGGATCGATTGCGATCGAGATCTGCAGCCGATCCTGGAAGCGCAGCTGCTGGATCATCACGTAGCGCTCGAGCAGCTGGATCTCGCGCTCGATCGGCACCTCCTGCTCGCCCGCGTTGTGGAGTGACAGCCGCAGGAAGTCACTGAGACCGGTGAGCATGCGCTCCGCCGCTCGCGCGTCACTCGAGATGAGCGCGACGATCCCGTTCATCGTGTTGAACAGAAAGTGCGGATTGAGCTGCAGCCGCAGGCTCCGCAGCTGCGCCTGCGCGAGCGCGACGCGCAGATCCTCGCGCTCCTGCGACTCGCGGTAATACGTCTCCGCGAGCCGCTCGTGCCATGACGTAGCGTACGTCGCGATCGCCCCCGCGACGATGAGCAGCAGAATCTTCGCCCCCTCGTCGAGGAAGGAGACCGCCGCGCTGCCACTCGCGATAATCGGGCTGTCCGTCACGAGCACGCGTCCACCGAGCAGGAGCACGGCCACGAGTACGGCATACTCCACGACCACCAGCGCCGCCGCCGCCGCAGCCTTGCGCGTCGATGACGCGATCGGTCGCGCGGCGAGAATCACGAAGTATGCGAGAAAAATCGGCGACTTGAGTGCGAGCGCACTCGGCTCCGCCATGCTGTAGCCCGCGAGGATCGCCGTCACCGCCGTGATGTCGACGAGCGGATTCACCAGCGCCACCCACGCGGGGAGCGGCTCGTCGCGGAGATGCCGGTGCTGGTCGAGCCAGAATTGCGCGAGCGACCACGCCAGCGTCGGCATCAGCACCGCCCAGTTCACGCGCTGCACGATGACGGGGATGTGCGGACCATACAGCAGCGCCGTGAGCGCGAGCGACAGTAGCACAGCGGCGCGCACGCCGTTGAGCAGCCGCTCCGCGCGCTCGCGTTGCACTTCGATCGCGGGACGAGCCTTCTTCATGGGCAACATCATTGTCCGCGGTCGGTCTCAACGGAAGGGCGCCGCATCCAGGCGACCAGCAAAAGCGCGACGAGGGTGAGCAGCGGAGGGATCGGTGAGCGATCGAACACCACGACGCTCGCATCGGTGGCGCCCACCATGATGACTGCAAGCGCGAGCGAGGACAGATATTGGAGTCGACCGGTGAGCAGGAGCGTCCCGCCGGCGAGCTCGAACAGCGCCGTCACGTAGCGGAGCCACTGCCCAAAGCCCAGGCTCGCGAACAACTCGACCATCATCTCGAAGCCCGCCATCTTCACGGATCCCGCCGCCATGAAGATTGCGCCGAGCCCGAGCTCCAAAAGTCGCAGCCAGCCAAGTCGCCGAACGGTCGGCCACGGCGCATCCATCAGTGAAGCCGATAGCTGGCGGCAAAGCGCCAAGTCGTCACGTCCTTCGGCACGGAATACACCTCAGTGGTGAGCGCGAACGACGCGGGGAGGTGTAGCGTCGCGCCTCCGAGCACCGACCAGCGCCGAAGGTCGACGTCCACCTGCGTATGGTCCGTGATCCCATCGAGGTTGGTGAACCCGACCTCGAAGCGCGGCCGGAGCCATGATACGCCCGTCCCCGCGAAGAGCTCGAAACGGCCGCCACGGCTCTTCACCCCGTACACGCCTTCGAGCCCGAACATCGTTGGAGCGAATCTGTCGTCGGAAGGGTCGTTGCCGTAGCACGCACTGTCGGGCTCGCTTTCCTGCAGTGCGCTGCGCGCGCAGGTAATCGGCCCCCGAACATGTCCGATGGTGCCATTCGCGCGCACCATCAACGCCGATGACGAAAAAGGCCCAAATCCATGCAGCGCCATGGTTTCCGAGATGGCGGCGCTGCCCAAATGCGGGTGTGCATCTCCAACCCGAATGGGCGGGATGTAGCTCGCCTCGATGGCGAGACCCAGGGGGAGTGTCAGAAGCGCGCGCGGGCGAGCGAAGACGCTCGTGAGCCGCGAGTGCTGCTGCGCGCTCGCCGTGTAGCATTCGTTCGCGTGCTCAAGCGACGGATCGGCCGTCGGCACTGGCGTGACCTCCGCCTGCAGCTCGATGTGCCAGGCCGATTGACGACTCGGGGCGTCCAGCGCCGAAAAGGTGATCGGGGCGGAGTAAAATGCGAGCAGCTTGGCCTCGTTGCTGTTCGCACCGGGACGACAC
>JALYSW010000156.1 GCA_030854615.1 Gemmatimonadota bacterium | reverse complement strand
AGGACGTCGCGTTGACGGTCTTTCCGTCCGGGAGCTTCTCGATGAAGGTCTCGTCGCGCGTCTTGCTCACGAGCTCCGACACGCGGTCCATCGCCCACTCGATGTCGACCTCTTCCCAATCGCGCGCGCCCGGCTTGCGATGCAGCACGCGCGTGGGGCGATTGATGTTCTTGTGGAGTTGGTAGATCGCCGCGCCCTTGGGGCAGAGGGTGCCCTCGTTATGCGGGCTGCGGGGATCGCCTTCGATGTTGACGATCTCCCCTTCCTTCACATGGATGAGCGTTCCGCATCCGACGGAGCAGAAGGGGCAGATGCTCGGTACCGTCTTGCTGCCCTTGATGCGCAGCACCTGGGCCTTCGCTCGCGCGGGAGCGAGCGTGAGGCCGAGACCGATGATGCCACCGAGCGCGGTGCCTGCGCCCGCACCGGCTGTGTAGCGAAGGAAATCTCGCCGTGAAAGCTCCACGTATCACCGAGGCTTGGACGGGGGAGCGCGTTGCAAGGAAGACGCCGTCAATTATAGCACACGGTGCAGCGACAACGCACTACTCGTAGCTGTTACCGGTCGCCCGCCTTCTTCTCGAGATCGAGCGACGCCGAGTTGATGCAATACCTCAGTCCGTTTGGACCGGGCCCATCGGGAAAGACGTGGCCGAGGTGCGCGTCGCACTTCGAGCACAGGACCTCGGTTCGGCGCATGCCGTGGGTCGTGTCGTGCGCCTCCGCGACCGCGGTTCCGTCAACAGGGGCCGTGAAGCTCGGCCATCCACAGTGCGCATCGAACTTCGTCTCCGATGCGAACAGCGGCTCGCCGCAACCGGCGCACTTATAGGTGCCCTCTTCGGTCGTCTGCGCGTACTTCCCGGTGTGCGGACGCTCCGTTCCCTTCTCGCGCATCACCCGGTACTGCTCGGGCGTCAACTGCGCGCGCCACTCAGCGTCGGACTTCGTCACTTTACTCGACATGCTCTCCTCCGTGCGGCCCATAGAAGATCACCCAGACGGTGAGGTCATCACTGAACTCCTCGAAGCGATGCACCATCCCCGCGGAAACGAACAGCAGCTCGCCCGGCGCGAAAGGCGTTCGCGTCTCGCCACAGACGAAGAATCCACTTCCTTTCACGACGACGTACGCCTCGTCGCGCGTGTGCGGCGTCTGGTCATCGACGCCGCGCGGCGCGTAGAGCCCCGCCTCAAACGTGCCGTGGCGATACACGATGTTGTATTGCTCGGACGGTGCGGCAGGAAGCGAGGCGATCGCGCTCGCGATGTCGATCTGAAAGTCGCGGCTCATTCGCCGTAGGGGATCCAGATGTTCTTCACCTGCGTCGCCTCGCGCAGGAAGCGGTCGCCCTCGGCGCTTGCGTCGAACCAGTCGAGGGCGATGCTCTTCGTGACCGTGCGCTTCATGTTCGATGCGGACGCGCGCGCCACCGCCGCGGCCCCCGCCTCGGTACCGCTGTACCACACCGCGTTCACATCGTCGTGCTCGGCGAGCACGAGGGCGAGCGCATCGCTCGCGCCCGTCACGATGTTGATGACACCATCGGGAAGGTCGGAGGTCTCGAATACGCCGTAGAGATCCGTTGCCGCGAGCGGCGCGCGCTCCGACGGGATGACGACGACGGTGTTTCCCATCGCGATCGCCGGCGCGACGAGCGAGAGGAAGCCGAGCAGCGGGTTCTCGTTTGGGGCCGCAATCCCGATCACGCCCATCGGCTCGTGCATCGCGAGCGCGACGCCGCGGATCGACGGATCGTGCACCGCGCCGTCGTACTTGTCGGCCCATGCCGCATAAGTGAAGAGCCGCGAGAGCGACGCCTCGACCTCGCGCGCACCGTCGCCGCCGGTCATCGCGCCGACGCGCACCGCGAATTCCGTGGCGCGCGCACCGAGGTTCTCGGCGATGTAGTAGAGCACCTGCGCGCGCACGTGTCCGCTCATGCGCTGCCATCCCGCCGCGGCGTGCGCAGCCTCGACAGCGTTGCGGATGTCCTTGCGATTCCCTTCGGCCACTTCGCCGAGGAGCTCGCCCGTGGCGCCCTCAATGCGACGCGAGCCGCCGGAATCGGGGCGCGACTGCCGGCCGCCGATGAAGAGCTTGGGTGTGCGATCGATGACGGGCGCGACGACCGCGCCGCTCGCGCGTTTGCGCGCCTTCGATTTCGCCTTCGACTTCGACGCCCGTGGTTCCGGCATCGTCGGAATTTCCGGTGCGCGGAGATATTCGTACATCCCCTCGCGCCCACCCTCTCGGCCAAATCCGGACTCGCGATAGCCGCCGAAGCCCACCGCGGCATCGAAGAGATTCGACGAGTTCACCCACACCACCCCCGCCTTGATCTTCGGCGCGATGTCGAGCGCGAGGTTGATGTTCTCGGTCCATATGCTCGCCGCCAATCCGTACGGCGTGTTGTTCGCAAGCGCGACCGCCTCGCCGGGCGTGCGGAAGGTCATGCTCACGAGCACCGGTCCGAAGATCTCCGTCTGCGCGATCATCGCACTCGGGCTCACGCCAGTGAAGAGCGTCGGCGGATAGAAGTAGCCATCGGTGGGACATGCCCACGAGGGCTGCCACATCGTCGCACCGTCGTCTACTCCCTGCCTCACGAGCCCCTGAATGCGCTCGAGCTGCGACGGTGCGACGATGGCGCCGATGTCCATCGATTTATCGAGCGGCGCGCCGACGCGGAGCTTCTCCATCCGCGCGCGGAGCCGGGCGGTGAGATCATCGGCGATGCCCTCCTGCACGAGCAGCCGCGATCCCGCGCAGCACACCTGCCCCTGATTGAACCAGATCGCGTCGACGACTCCCTCCACCACGCTGTCGAGATCGGCGTCGTCGAAGACTACGAACGGGCTCTTCCCTCCGAGCTCGAGCGAGAGCTTCTTCCCCGATCCCGCAGTCGCGCGCCGAATCAGCCGTCCGACCTCGGTGGAGCCCGTGAACGCGATCTTGTCGACATCGGGATGAGCGACCAACGCCGCCCCGGTGCTTCCATCGCCCGTCACGATGTTGAGCACGCCGGGCGGGAGCCCCGCCTCGTGCGCGAGCTCCGCGAACGCAATCGCCGTGAGTGACGTGAACTCCGCGGGCTTGAGCACCACCGTATTCCCCGCGGCGAGCGCCGGCGCGATCTTCCACGCCATCATCAGCAGGGGAAAATTCCACGGGATGATCTGCCCGACCACGCCCACCGGCGAATAGCCGGGAAACTCCGTGTCGCGCAGCTGCGCCCATCCCGCGTGGTGATAGAAGTGCCGCGCCACCAGCGGCACATCGATATCACGCGTCTCGCGAATCGTCTTTCCATTATCCAGTGTCTCGAGCACTGCGAGAAAGCGCGAATGCTTCTGCACCGTGCGCGCGAGTGCGTACAGATATCGCGCTCGCGCATGTGGCGTGAGCGCGGCCCACGCAGGGTATGCCGCGCGCGCGGCCCTCACTGCCGCATTCACATCTTCAGCGCTTCCCTGCGCCACTCGGCCAAGCGACTTCCCCGTTGACGGATCCATTGACTCGAAGCGCTCGCCGCTCCGCGGTGCGACCCACTCGCCACCGATGAAATGCGAGAACTCGCCGCGATGCTTCGCCAGCCACGCGCGCGCGGGCCCGTCGCTCTCGGGCGCGGGGCCGAATTCCAATGTTGCCGATGAATAGAGATCCGAAACTGTCGCCACGCTCACACCATGGGGTGACGGTTCGCTGCAGAATAGCGGCCGGTGACGTGATGCTCCAGCTGGCGCTCGATGTCGGTGAGCAGCCCGCTCGCGCCGAACCGAAACAGCGTCGGCTGTAGCCACCGGTCGCCGAGCTCCTCCTTCATCATGATCAGCCACTCCAGCGCCGACTTCGCGCTCCGAATGCCGCCCGCCGGCTTGAGCCCCACCGCGTACCCCGACTCGGCTTCGTAGCCGCGGATCATCCGCGCCATCACGAGCCCGACAGGCACCGTGGCATTCACCGTCTCCTTTCCCGTCGACGTCTTGATGAAGTCGGCGCCCGCCATCATCGCGACGCGGCTCGCGCGCGCGACGTTGCTCAGCGTCGCGAGCTCGCCCGTCGCCAGGATCGCCTTCATGTGCGCATCGCCGCACGCGCCGCGAAAGGAGCGCACTTCATCGTAGAGCGCGTCCCACTGTCCGAGCAGCACGTGCGCACGCGTGATGACGATGTCGATCTCTCGCGCGCCCGCGGCCACGGATGCGCGAATCTCGTCGAGGCGCTGCGCGATCGGACTCAACCCCGCGGGAAAGCCCGTCGATACCGCAGCCACCGGAATTCCCGCTCCTTCGAGGGCACGCACCGCTGTCTCGACGAAGCTGTGATAGACGCACACCGCCCCGACCTTGATGTCGAGCGCGCGCACGCCGAGCGCGTCGACGATGTCATCGCGCAGCGGGCGGCGCGCCTTCGCGCACAGACGCTCGACGGTTCCAGGGGTGTCGTCGCCGGAGAGTGTCGTGAGATCGATGCACGAGATGGCGCGGAGCAGCCACGCGGCCTGGTACTCCCTCTTCACGGTGCGGCGCGCGGGGATCGTCGCGGCGCGCCGCTCGACCGCGCTGCGGTTCACGCGAATGGAGGCGATCTCGTTTGCGCGCAGCGGCATCCCGGAATTCCGCTCGCTCTCGTCGTAGAGCTTCAGCGCACGATCCGCGGAGTCAGAACTCTGCGCGTGAGACGCCGGCACGTTGCGCATCGCTAGTACTTCAGATCACCCGACGCGGCGAACTCCTTCATCATCTGCTCCTGCTCCGGAGTGAGCTTCTCGGGCACGGTGACGTTCGCCTCGACGATCATGTCGCCCTTCGAGCCGTTCTTCTCGATCCCCTGCGCCGGTACGCGGAAGCGCTTTCCCGGCGCGGTCCCGGGCGGAATCTTGATCGTCACCTTCTTTCCGGCCAGCGTACGCACGCTCACCTTCGAACCGAGCATCGCCTGCGCGATGTTGAGCGGCACCTTCGCGATGACGTCGAGCCCATCGCGTGTGAAGAAGCGATCGGCCTGCACCTCGAAGGTGATGATGAGATCGCCCGCGGGTCCGCCGTCGTTGCCCTTTCCGCCCTGCCCCGCGAGCCGCACGCGTGTTCCCGTTTCCGTCCCAGGTGCGACGGTGATGTTCACCCGCTTCCGCGTACGCACCTCACCCGAGCCCTTGCACGTGGGACAAGTCTTCGACGGCACCTGACCTCGGCCGAGGCACATCGGACATGGACGATTCACGGCGAAGCCGCCCTGGCCGAAGGAGATCATTCCGCGTCCGTCGCACTCGGGGCATTTCTTCCATGTGGCGCCCGGCGCGCCGCCGTTTCCCTTGCACGTCGCGCACTCCTCGTTCACCTCGAGCTCCACCGGCACCTTGCCCCCCAGCGCCGCGGTGCGGAAGTCGACCGGTACCACGACCTCGACGCTTTCGCCCTTCTGCGGCCCGCGCGGACGCTGCGCGCCGCCGCGTGCGCTCGTGTTGCCGCCGAACATCGATGAGAAGAGATCGCCGAGCCCGCCGATGCCGCCGATGTCGAAGTCTTCCATGCGCGGCCCTGCTCCGGCGCCTGCGCCACCGCTCCCCTGATAGCTCGTGCGCCCGCCGCCACCGCGCTGCTGACGCTCGCCGCCGAAGCCGCCGAACGCGCCAAGACGGCGCATCTCGTCGTACTGTTTGCGTTTGTCGACGTCGCTCAGGACGTTGTTCGCCTCGGAGATTTCCTTGAAGCGATCGGCGGCCTTCGGATCGCTCTTGTTCGCGTCCGGGTGGTTTTTTTTCGCGAGACGGCGGTATGCCTTCTTGATATCGTCCTGCGTCGCCGACGCAGACACCCCGAGGACCTGGTAGTAGTCCTTGCTCTGGGCCATGTAGGCTAGTGCCTCGTCATCCGTTCCACTGCTTCACCACCACGCGCGCGGGTCGCAGCAGCTGGCCGTTGTAGCGATAGCCCAGCTGAAACACCTGCGAGACGATGTGATCGTCCTCCGGCGAGAGCGCGGGCTGCGTCGACACGGCCTCGTGGAGCGCCGGATCGAAGGTCTCGTTGACGGGATCGATGAGCTCGAGCCCGTTGTTCGCGAGCGCCTTCATCAGCTTCTTGCTCACGACCTCGATCCCCTCATGGATCGTTTTGCCATCCACGGTGGCAGGATCCTGAGCGGTGACGCGCATGAGATCGTCGAGCGAATCGATGAGCGATTTCACGAGGTCGCCCTGCGCGCGCGAGCCGGCTTCCTGCCGCTCCTTCTGTGTGCGCTTGCGATAGTTGTCGTACTCAGCGGCCAGGCGCAGATAGCGATCGCGTTGCTCGTCGAGCTCGCGGCTCGCGCCCGCGGGGGCCATCTCCGCATTCGTATTGTCATCGCCATCCGTGCCGTCGGCGGCGGCGTCCTGCGACGCCGTGGGGCCAGTTGGCAGATCGAAATCATCCCTCACGAGTCCCATCCTTTCGAGTTGACGACGCGTTTCGCGTCATGGCGTAATTTCCGTCTTTTTGCCCGGTGGGGCAACGGCAGAGGCGGTGCATTTCGCGGGCGCACGCGACCGAAAGTGGCTCGATTTCACTCAATCGCCCGGCGCACAACATCGAGCGCCGCCTGCGCCGCTCGCTGCCGAATCTCCTCGCGGTCGCCGACGTACTGGCGACCCACCGCGCGCGTCTCGCCCAGCCCCGACACGCCGATCCAGACGGTGCCTACCGGCTTCTCGGGCGTCCCGCCGCCTGGCCCGGCGATTCCCGTAACGGAGATTCCAATCGTCGTGCCAAGCGTCCGCGCGCACCCCGTGGCCATCTCGCGTGCTACCTCATCGCTGACCGCGCCGTGCGTATCCAGCGTTACGTCGCTCACACCAAGGAGTTTCGTCTTGACGGAGTTGTCATACGCGATGACTCCGCCATGGAAGACGTCGCTCGACCCCGGGAACGACGTGAGCCGTGCGCCGAGCAGCCCTCCGGTGCAGCTCTCCGCCACTCCGATGGTGAAAGCTCGCTGGCGGCACATGTCGATCACCAGCGCGGCGAGATCGTCGCCATCGCCACCATAGACTACCGGGCCGGCGATGTCGCGCAACAGCTGCGATGCAGAATCCAGCGCGCGGGCCGCATCGTCGACCGCGCGGGTGCGCGAGGTGAGACGGAGATCGACGCCCTCCCAGCCCGGCAGGAAGGCGAGCGGCATGCCGTCGACATCCTTCCCGAACTCCCCGAGCCGCTCCGCGAGCGCGGACTCGCCGATGCCGGTGGTGCGCAAGGTGCGCGACACGATAGCGACCGGGGCCGCTCCGATGCGCTCGCGCAGGATCGGAAGGATCGAGTCGCTGGTGAGCCCGCGCATCTCGCGCGGTACGCCGGGAAGCATCGCGACCCATCGCCCCTCCGCATCTTCTATCCAGAGTCCGGGCGCGGTGCCGTGATTGTTCGGAAGTACGCGAGCGCCGGCGGGCACCATCGCCTGAACGATGTTCGTCTCCGGCATCTTCACCGAGCCGAGCCGCGCGAAACGCGCTCTGATCTGCTCGACGATCTGGTCGTCGCGCACGAGCTCGCGTCCGAAGAGCTTCGCGATTACCGGGCGCGTGCGATCGTCGGCAGTGGGACCGAGACCGCCTGTCGTGATGACGGCACCGTTGCGCTCGATGGCATCGCGCACCGCGGCGGCGATCTGGTCGGCGTCGTCGCCGACGGTAGTGCGATGCACGATCTCGACGCCGATCGCGGCGAGCGCGCGCGCGAGATAGGCCGCGTTGGTGTCGACGGTGAAGCCGAGCAGCAGCTCGTCACCGATGGTGAGCAGCTCTATTTGCACGATATTCGCGGATGAGAGTAGTGCGTTCGGTTGGGAGGCGAGTTTACGGTCGAGCGGTAATCTCTCGTGATGAACAATTACCGGCACACGTTGCTGACGGCGAGCTCACTCTCGGGGAATCCATTATGTTGGGAATCGTCTCTATGCGTGGCCAGGAAGGCGGATTGAACCGCTCCCCGACTCGGCCTGGAGGGAGCTCGACTAGCGGTTGCTCGCATCTGGTCCTCGTTCGAAGATGGACTACGAGAGGTTACGAATGCAATTGGGCATGATCGGACTGGGCCGCATGGGCGCCAACATGGTGCGGCGCCTGATGCGCGGTGGTCACAGCTGCGTCGTGTACGACAAATCCGCCGACGCCGTGAACAGTCTCGCGGCCGAGGGAGCAACCGGTGCAACGAAGCTGGATGACTTCGTCGCCGCGCTGAAGACTCCCCGGGCAATATGGATGATGGTCCCCGCAGCAGCGGTGGACGCGACGCTCGAGGCTCTCGCGCCCAAGCTCAGCGCCGGCGACATAGTCATCGACGGCGGCAATTCCTACTACCGCGACGACATCGCGCGCGCCGCGAGGCTCGCTCCGCAAGGACTGCACTACGTCGACGCCGGCACGAGCGGCGGAATTCTGGGGCTCGAGCGCGGCTATT
>JALYSW010000101.1 GCA_030854615.1 Gemmatimonadota bacterium | reverse complement strand
GCGGAATACAACTTCGACGTGGCGGAGTTCAACTCGAACGTAGTGCTGCGGTGGGAGTATCGTGCCGGGTCGGCGATCTACGCGGTGTGGACGCAGGGGCGTAGCTTCGCGAATGACGGCTCGCCCTTCGGCAATTTCAACCTGCACGGCAGCGCCCGGGATTTGTACGCGATTCACCCGGATAACACCTTTCTCATCAAGGCGTCGTACTGGTTCAGCCTGTGATCAGCGGCCGTTCGTGATCATATTGTCGGTATGACACGAATCGCCTTTCTCGGGCTGGGCGCGATTGGCGCGCCAATGGCCAAGCATCTCGCGCAGCCGCCTTTTGAGCTGGCCGTGTGGAACCGTACCGCGGCGAAGTCGCGCTCCTTCGCGTTCTCCGCCGGCACGGGGGTGCGCGTGGCGAAGTCCGCGGCGGACGCGGCGCGCGGCGCGGAGTTCGTGGTGGTATGCCTGCCTACATCGCAGGATGTCGACTCGCTGCTCGACGGAGCGGACGGGCTGCTCGCCGGCGTCGCCCGGGGCGCGATGGTGATCGACTGTACCTCGGGCGATCCGTCGACCTCGCGCAAGATCGCCGCGCGGCTCTCGGCGATCGGCGTCGCGTACATAGATGCGCCGGTGAGCGGCGGCACCGCCGGTGCGGAGAAGGGGACGCTCACCGTGATGTGCGGCGGCGACGCCGCGCTGTTCGAGCGCGCGAAGCCGGTGCTCGAGGCGTTCGGCGAGAAGCTCGTGCTCTGCGGTCCGACGGGGTCCGGAGACGCGGTGAAGGCCGTGAACAACGCGCTGCTCGCCGTGCACGTATGGGCGGCGGGGGAGGGGCTGGCCGCGCTGACGAAGGCTGGCGTATCGCCGGCGGTCGCGCTCGATGTCATCAATGCGTCGAGCGGGATGAGCCGCAGCACCGAGCGGCTCTTCCCGGAGCGCGTACTGTCGCGAGCCTTTCCGCGCACCTTCCGACTCGCGCTGCTCGACAAGGATGTCGGCATCGCGGCGGGTGTCGCGCGCGAGCAGAAGGTGCCGTCGCCGCTGCTGCAGCTCACCAGCGAGCTCTTTCGCGCCGCGCACGTGATGCTCGGCGAGGAAGCCGATCATGTGGAGGCGGTGAAGCTGATCGAGCAGTGGGCGGGGGTGGAGATCAAGTGACGGCAGCCGCAACGAGGCCGCTGACGGCGCGTACGCAGAGCGTAGAGCAGATCCGCGCGCACTTCCCCGCGCTCGAGCGCCGGCACGGCGGCCATCCGGTTGCGTACTTCGACGGGCCGGGCGGAACGCAGGTACCAGCCAGCGTCGCCGAGGCGATGACGGACTACCTGCTGCACCACAACGCGAACTCGCACTGGGCGTACCCGACGAGTCTCGAGACCGACGTCATCATCCACGCCGCGCGCGCGGCCGCCGCGGATCTGCTCAACTGCGAGCCGACCGAGGTCGCGTTCGGCGCGAACATGACGACGCTCACCTTCGCGCTCTCGCGCGCGCTCGCGCGCACATTCAGCGAGGGCGATGAGATCATCGTGACGGAGCTCGACCACCACGCGAACGTCGCGCCGTGGACACGGCTGGTGTCCGAACGCGGCGTCATCATCAAGACCGCGCGCATGGACACCGCCACGGGGACGCTCGACTGGGCGAGCCTCGAGCAGCAGTTCGGCGCGCGAACGAAGCTCCTCGCCATCGGAGGCTCGTCGAACGCGCTCGGCACCATCAACGATATCGCACGCGCGACCGCGCTCGCGCACGGGAAGGGCGCGCGCGTCTTCGTCGACGCGGTGGCGTATGCGCCGCACGCGCTCGTCGACGTCCGCGCCATCGGCTGCGACTTCCTCGCCTGCTCGGCCTACAAGCTCCACGGCCCGCATCTCGGGATGCTCTACGGTCGGCACGACCTCATGTCCGATCTCGATGTCGCGAAGCTCGCGCCCGCTCCGTCGCAGTCGCCGGACAGATGGGAGACGGGGACGCTCAACTTCGAGGCGCTGGCGGGTACGACGGCTGCAATCGACTTCCTCGCGTCGATCGGCGTGGGCGACACGCGCCGTGCGCGGCTCGCGAGTGCGTACGAAGCGATGCACGAGCGCAGCACGGCGCTCTTCGCATCGCTGTGGAGCGGGCTCGCATCGATTCCCGGGGTGACACTCTACGGGCCGGCTCCCTCCGCTGCACCGCGCGCGCCGACCGTCGCCATCACGGTGCGCGGCGTCGACTCGCGCGCGGTCGCGACGCGGCTCGCGGCGGAGCAGGGGGTCTTTGCATCGAATGGAAATTTCTACGCGGCAACCATCGCGGAGCGCTACGGAGTTGGCGGCTCCGGATGGGTGCGTGCAGGATGCGCGTGCTACACGACCGCCGAAGAGGTCGAGCGTCTCGTCCGCGGCGTCCGCGCTATTTCGTCGTAGCCGCGGTCGTCTTCGCGGTCGTCTTCGCGGTCGCCACGAACGCCTTCTTCCGCGACACTGCCTTCTTCTCGAGCGCGGCGAGAAATGGCTCGTACACCGAGCCGGGGTTCCACAGCACCCAGCCGTCGTAGCCCGCATCGTACACGGCGCGCTTTTGCTCCTGCAGCTCCGCCGCGCCGTACTTCGGCGTCATTCCCTTGAGCGAGAACGCCTGCAGCCATGGGCGCACGTGATTCCCCGCGGTGATGCCGAGCTTCAGATCGCGCTCGTGCGCCCGGTGAATCGCGGCGTAGACGATCTTGTACGGCTCCGCGTTCGGCTTTTCCACACCGAACGAGCCATGCGGATAGTGCGACGGATACACCATCGGGAGCAGCACGTCGCTGTGCGGTGCGAGCTCCTCCCACTGCTGTCCGATTTCCAGTGCGCCCGGAACGGTGGTCACCAATCCAAAGATGTCCGCGGTGCAGCGCGCGCCCGCGGCGTGCACGCGCGGACACGCGGTCTTGAAGAATTCGCCAAGCGCGTGCGGCTTCGTCATGCCGTTCGCATCCTTGAACACCTGCTCGGGCAGACTCTTGTACGGCTCGGGAAAGCGGATGTAGTCGAACTGCACCTCGTCGAAGCCGAGCTTCGCCATCTCGACGGCGACGCGAATGTTGTATTCCCAGATCGCATGATCGTAGGGATCCACCCAGGTCAGCCCCTTCTTGTCGTGCCAGGGCGTGCCGTCTGGCTTCCGGATCACGTGCTGCGGATTGTGGCGCGCGGCAACCGAATCCTTGAACGTCACCAACCGCGCAATCGCGAGAATGTGATGCGCGTGCAGCGTGTCGAGCAGCTCCTTCAGATGCGGCACTCTCCCCGAGTTCCCCGCGTTGCGCTTCACCATCGTGTCCGCGCTCTCGAAGTTGAGCCCGAACTCGTCCTTCATGTCGATCACGAGCGCGTTAATCTCCGTCGAGTCCGCGATCGCGATGAGCTCGTGCATGCGCTTCTGGCTCTGCGACGCCCACCGGTTCACGTAGAGCGCGCGCACGATCTGCGAGTCGTCGGCGAACGACTTCGCCAGCGTGTCGGCCTTCGCGGGCGTGCGCTTCGCGGACGAGTCCATTGAGGTGGTTGCAACGGCGACGGCCGGACGGGCCGGCTCCTGGGCGACGACCGTATTTTTTCCTTCACCCGAGCCGCAAGCTGCGAGCATCAGGAGAAGGAGGGGAATGCTGCGCATGTGGGGGAGGGTGCTCTGCTGAGGGATGAAGCCGCGACGGTGCGACGCGGCGACGGTAAACTACGACGAACCGCCCGCTTCCGTCACACGCTATATTCCGCAGCGAATGCCACGTCTCGTCGTCCCCGCCGCCCTCGGGCTGCTCCTCGCCGCCGCCGCCTGCCGGGAGCCGCATCGAACGCCACCCGCCGGCGAGTTTCTCGTCCTCGCTGGCGACTCGACCTTCTGGGTTCATACCGGCGCCGAGGGCATCCGCGCGCGCGGCTCGCCGCTCCATCTCGCGCGCTATCGCGGACGTTTCTACGAGGTCTACATCACGGACGACGACCGCTCCTACACGGACGCGCTCATCATCGGCCAGCAGATGTACCGCCGCGACCTCCTCAGCGACGACTCGGCGCTCGTCTTCGAAGACACCACCATCAGCCACATCGCGCGCTGGTACGGCCGCGCGCATCCGAGCGATCACCCGCTCGAGGAAGACGATGACCCCGACGCCGAGCCGCATGTCACGGCGCAGAGCGAGCTGAATACGATCGCCCAGCACGGTCCGTACCTCTCCTACGAGTACAAGGCGGATCTGTCGGTCACCGGCAGCGAGGAGTGGCACACCGCCCGCCGCGGTGTCGTCGATCTGCGCGATGCCGCGGCGCCCACGGTCGGAGACATCTTCGGGACGAGCAATGGCCAGTACATCCTCCGCCGCGGCCGCACCCTCTTCGCCGAGGCTCGCGACTCGCTACGCGCCTCGCACGACTCCACCTCGCACGAGGCCGCGAGAGCAATCGCCGACTTCCGCTTCGACGACGCCAGCTTCAACATCGCCGAGATCGACGGCGAGCCCGCAGTGAAGTTCTACGCGCCCGGACACGGCGCGCGCGCCGGCGGCTACGCGCTTCCACTCCCGGCGATCCCCGTCTCGGCGCCCGGATGGTGGGAGGATGCGCGCGATGGTCTCCCACTCGCCGGCGCGCCGACGGGCATCGAATGGAAGCACGCGGGGTATCGCGTCGTCGCTCATCCCACCCGGGACGACAGCGCGATGCTCTCGCTCGTCGACAGCGCAGGACACGAATGGAAGATCGCCGCGCTCCCCGCGTTGCCGCGTCGCATCTTCTGGGTCGACAGCGCGAGCGCCGACAGCGCAACGCGCCATGCGCTCGCACGCGCCTTCGACGAGGCCGCGCTCTACTCAGACGACGTCCGTGCCGCCTCGGCGCATCTCCCCCGCGCCCGCACGCTGCGGGCAAGGCTCGCGGCCGCCACTCACGTGCGACTGCGCGCCCCCGCGCGCCGCGCTCGAATCCCCGCGAGAGCACACTCATGACCGGTCCCGCCAAAACGCCACGCCAGTCCGAGGCCGTGATAGCCGACCTCATGATGCCGCAGCACGCGAATGGTCTTCGCATTCCGTCGGTATTCGGAGGCGTGATCATGAGCATGGTCGACCGGTGCGCTGCGCTCAGCGCGATGCGCCACGCCGGCGGCCAGGCGACGACGCTCTCGATCGACAAGATTCTCTTCAAGGAGCCGATCTGGGTGGGAGAGCTCGTCGAAATCCGCTCGCGCGTGGTCTTCGTCGGCCGAACGTCCATGGCGGTGTTGGCGAACGTCTACGCCGAGAACATCGCCGCCGGGAGCAGACGCCACGCGAATGAGTGCTGGCTCACCTTCGTGCACCTGGGAGCGGACGGGAAACCTGCGGAGGTGCCGCAGCTCATCCTCGAAACGGCCGATGACCGCCTCCTCCACGAGGTCGCCGAGCGCCGGCGCGCGCAGTCGCTGGCCGAGCGGCGCTGATTAAGAGCGGTAATGCCCCTTTACAATCCCGGCACGCTCTGCGAGGGTGAAACGGTTAGCGACATCGACCAATTGGCGGAGCTCGAGGTGATCCTTTCAATCGTTGTAGGGGTTCGTGGTTATCTCGCCCCTCGCAGACTCAAGTCCGTAGGACAATCCACCGACACTCAGTAGGTGTCCGACTCCGCTTTAGCCCACCCCCACCGCCTTCCCAACCCCCGCCGCGAGCACTCGTCCAGGCGGCAGTTCCGCAGGTTGTCGGGGCTCAGCGTCCCCGCGGTCGCCCTGGCGATACTCGCGAGCTACGCGCTCTTCAGGTGGGCAGCGAATTCGGGGGCGATCGGTGGGCGCGCTGCCGCCATTATCGACGCACTTTGCTTCGCGGTGGTCGACCTCGGAGTCATCGTTCTCGCGACCCTCGCCGCGCGCTCGGTTTGGAGCGATCCCGCCTCGAGACGCGGCTGGCTCTTTATCGTGGCCGCCTCGATGCTCAATGGTCTGGGGTCCACCACGTCGACGATCAACGAGATACTGAATCCCGGTACGGTGGTCACGGTTTGGTCGAACGCAGTCTTCGGCCTCGCGTATCTGCTGACCATCGCCGGGCTGCTCTCGTTTCCGATCGCGCCACGCCGCCGCTCCGATCGCATCATGCTCTCGTTCGACATCGCGACGGTCGTGCTCAGCGCGACGATGATTCTCTGGTACTGGTGCATTCGCGTAGGAGCCTTCGAGTCGACCACGTCGATCGCAGTGAAGGCGACGGTCGTCGGCTACCCGGCCGCCGATATCGCCGTGCTGCTCACCGCCACGATTCTCCTCGTACGCTCGACGGACGACCGAAGCCGCACGATCTTCGGCTACTTCGGACTCGCCTATCTGCTCTCGTCGATCGCCGACTTCTGGTACGGCTATCTCGACATCAACGTACTCACCTACCGGCGAGAAACGTTCATCGACGTGTGCTGGTTCGGCGGCGTGCTCCTCCTCAGCTTCGCCGCGAGCTCCCAGTTCAGGCGCGCCGGCGGGGCGACCGAAGCACGTCGCGTCGCCGCGCGCTGGATGGCGGAGATTCCGCTCATCGCCATCGGGCTCGCGTTCGCGATGCTTTTCCTCGCCATGCGCGAGAATCTCGAAGGTGTCGAGGTCCAGCTCGGCGTCGGCGCGCTCGTGATGACGGTGCTCGCCATTGCGCGCCAGCGTATCTCGGCGCGCGAAACCGCACGTCTGATGAACGAGCGCGCCACGCGCGATGCCAGATTCCGCGCGCTCGTGCAGAACTCGAGCGACGTAGTCATCGTGCTCGATGCAGCGCTCGACGCGACGTATGTGAGCCCCGCCATCGAGGGGGTGCTCGGGCAGAGCGCCGAGCGCGGCATGGGTCGAAAGTTCATCGCGTGGGTCACCGTCGAGGACCGGCCCGCGGCCGTGGAACTGCTCGCGCGCGTCGCGGCGGTGCCCAACGCCACCGAGCTCCTCCGCTGCCGCATGGTGCACGCCGATGGCACGCTGCGCGCCATGGAGACGATGGCGAGCAACCTGCTCACTGATCCCGCCGTCGAGGGGATCGTCCTCAACTCGCGCGACATCACGCAGCGCACGGCGCTCGAGGAACAGGTGCAGCACAATCAGAAGCTGGAAGTCGTCGGCCAGCTCGCCGGCGGGATCGCGCACGACTTCAACAACCTCCTGATGGTCATCGGCGCCAACGCCGAGTTCGTGCTCAGCGACGAAAGCGACGTCGCCGCCCGGCGCGCGGCGGCCGAGGAGATCAAGGGCACGACGAAACGCGCCGCAGCGCTGACGAAGCAACTGCTCGCCTTCAGCCGGAGGCAGGAACCGCGGCCCGCGATCATCAATCCGAACGACATCGTGCGTCACGTCGAGCGGATGCTTCTGCGACTGATGCAGCACGCCGCGCGCTTTCAAACCGATCTCACCGACACGCCGATGATGATCGAGATCGACCCGGGCCAGCTTGAACAGGCGCTGCTGAACCTCGCCGTGAACGCACGCGACGCGATGCCGACCGGCGGGCTGCTGCGCATGCGAACGCGCAGCGTGCACTTCACCGAGCGCACGATGGCCGAGCGCGGCGTGCTCGATCCGGGGCACTACGTCGCCATCAACGTCGAGGACAGCGGCGCCGGGATGAACGCCGAAGTGCGGAGCCGCATTTTCGAACCCTTCTTCACCACCAAGCCCATCGGTTCCGGCACGGGGCTCGGGCTCGCGATGGTGCTCGGCGTCGTACAGCAGGCGGGCGGGCAGATCCGGGTGCAGAGCGCGCAGGGCGAAGGCACGAGCATCACGCTCTTTCTTCCGATAGTCGCTACCTCCGCGAAGCAGGGGGCCGAGCGCCCGCAGGCAACCTCCATGCGCGGCACCGGGCGCATCCTCGTGGTCGATGACGAGGAAGGGGTGCGCACTGTGCTGCAGCGTTTGCTGCGTCGCATCGGCTACGAGGTCGACGCGGTGGGCGACGCCGAGACGGCGCTGGCCATGCTCGCGGTGACGCCGCTGCGCTTCGATCTCGTGCTCTCGGACATCCTGATGCCGGAGAAGACCGGGCTCGAGCTCGCGGTGGAGTTGCTCGATGCGAATGTCCCGGTTGCGATCGTGCTCATGACGGGCTTCGCCGACAACGCCACCGTCCGCGAGGCGATTGAGATTCGCCATCTACCTGTGCTTCGGAAGCCCTTCGAGGTGGACCAGCTCGCAGCAATCATCGACGAAACGCTCTCGCGCAGGATCGCAATGGAGCGCGCGAGGTGACCGTGCCCCTTGCCGTGCATGCCTCGCGACACGCAACCTTCCGCCGATGAAGACTTCCTTCACACTCATCGATGCGAACCGTACGCTGCCGCTGGTGAGCCGCATCGTGCGGGATCTCGTGACCCGCTATCCGGCCTGGCGCGAGCTCGTGGAGGAGTACGAGCTGTTGACGTCGAGCCAGCGTGCCGACTCACCCGATCCGCGACTCGCGCAGCTCGAGCGACGGGTGACGGCCCTCGCGCGCGAGATCGACGGCTACATTCACGAAGTGACGGAGCTCGGCGCCGAAGTCCGGAGCCCGCTCGACTCGGGGCTCGTCGACTTTCCGGGAACGCACGATGGACGCTCGATATTCTATTGCTGGAAGCTCGGCGAGGAAGTCATCGACCACTGGCACGAGCGCGACGGCGGATTCGCCGGTCGCCAATCGGTAAATGCACTGGAGTTCGCAGACCGATGAGCGTGAGCACCCGCAGCTTTACGTCGCCCGACGGCGTCGACTGGATCGTGCAGGTGACGCTGCCCGGCGCGACCAACGCGATGATCGTCTTCGAGCACCCGGATGGCGGGAGCTCGCGGCGTGATCGCTACAACTGGGTGAACATCGACGGAGTCGCGGCGCGAAACGTGACCTCGCGCGCGGATGCCGCCGCGGTGTTGCGCGAGCTGACCGATGCGCAGATCGCACTGCTCTATCGCCGCTCGATGCCGATCAGCGCCGGGGCGAACTAGCGGGATCTTCCGTGGCGCGATCGGTTTCCGCATCGATGTGCGCGTCCGCGAAGGGAATCTCGATTTCCATCCCGTCGCGCGCGAGCACGACTTCGCCAAACTCCTCGCGCGCCTCGCGCAGCAGATCGCCCGGATCGCGCGAGTAGCGCGCGGAGAAGTGCGTGAGCGCGAGACGCCGCACTCCAGCCGCCGCCACCACGCGCGCGGCCTCCCGCGCGGTGGAGTGTCCCGTCTCCGTCGCGCGCACGGCCTCCTCGTCGGCGAAGGTCGCCTCGTGGATGAGGAGGTCCGCTCCGCGCACTGCCTCCACCGTCGCCTCGCTCGGCCGCGCGTCGCCCGAGATGGCGAGTATGCGACCGGAGCGCGGCGGACCCACCAGCACACGGGGCGAGATGATTCGTCCATCGTCGAGTGTCACGCTCTCGCCCTTGTGGATCTT
>JALYSW010000098.1 GCA_030854615.1 Gemmatimonadota bacterium | reverse complement strand
AATGCGCCCAGTAGGAATCGAACCTACAACCTAATGATTAAGAGTCATTTGCTCTGCCAATTGAGCTATGGGCGCAAATCCTATCGTCGTCCACGCGCCAGGGAGGACTCGAACCTCCGACCCACAGCTTAGAAGGCTGTTGCTCTATCCACCTGAGCTACTGGCGCTTCCGGTGACGCAAGTCGGTGTCCTCCCCCCCTCGGGGCCGTTCTCGATCGGGGCGACCGGATTTGAACCGGTGACCTCCTGCTCCCAAAGCAGGCGCGATACCAGGCTACGCTACGCCCCGGGAAACGCAAAACCTACTGTGACCGCCGGTCCGGGTCAACCGCAACGCTCACGTTCGTCCGCCGCGCGCCCTCGCCGCCAGCCACGCGATCAGCTGCGCGAACGCCCGCCCGCGATGACTCTCCCGCTCCTTCACCGCCCGCTCCGCCTCGGCGAAGGTGATGCCCAGATCGGACGACAGAAAGAGCGGATCGTATCCGAAACCACCTTCACCGCGCGGCTGCTCCAGAATCTCGCCCTCGGTCTCGCCGCGAAAGGCCCGATGTCCGCTGCCATCGATGATCGCCGCGACGCACACGTAGCGCGCGCGACGGTCCGGCGCCTTCCCCAACTTGCGCAGAAGAAAGTCGTTGTTCGCGACATCGAGTGCGCGTCCCTCGAGATCCGCACGACCGCTCCAGCGCTTCGTGCGCACTCCCGGCGCGCCGCCGAGCGCCTGCACCTCGAGGCCGGAATCATCCGCGATCGTCACCAGCCCGCTCTTCGCACGAAAGTATTTCGCCTTCGCGAGCGCATTCTCCTCGAACGAATCGAACTCCTCGAGATGCTCCTCCGCTGGCAGCTCTGGAATCCCGGCGCCATCGAGATCCACTACCTCGAGCCCTGCGGACTCGAACATCGGACGCAGCTCGTAGAGCTTGCCGAGGCTTCGGGTCGCGAGAAGATACGGCTCGCTCATTTCGCGAGCGCCTCCTTCTGCGCGAGGAGGAGCGTCATCACGCCACCATCGGCGATCCTGAGCAGCCGGTCGAGCGCGGAGCGATCGAAGGTGCCATGCTCACCGGTTCCCTGCACCTCCACGTAATTCCCTTCGGATGTCATCACGACGTTCATGTCGACCTCCGCGCGCACATCCTCCGGATAGTCGAGATCGAGCCGCGGCTCGCCTTCAATCACGCCGACGCTCACCGCGGCGACGCGACGCTTCACCGGCGAGGACGTGATCTTCTTCTCGCGCACGAGCCAGTCGAAGGCGTCGACGACCGCGACGCACGCGCCGGTGATCGACGCGGTGCGGGTTCCACCGTCGGCCTGCAGCACATCGCAGTCGACCTTGATCGTGAACTCGCCGAATTTGAAGTCGTCGAGCATCGCGCGAAGGCTGCGCCCGATGAGGCGCTGGATCTCCTGCGTGCGCCCACCGAGCTGCACACGCTCGCGTGTCGTCCGCGTGTGCGTTGCGCGCGGGAGCATCGCGTACTCGGCCGTCATCCATCCCTCGCCCTTCCCACGCTTCCAGCCGGGAACTCCATCCTCGACGCTCGCGGTGCAGAGCACGCGCGTATTGCCGCAGGTGATGAGGCACGAGCCTTCCGCGTATGGTGACGCGTGCCGTTCCATGGCGAGCGGACGGAGTGCGTCGAGCGCGCGACCGACGCGCGCGGTGACTTCAGGTGCGGGCACGAAGCGCCTCAATGATGCGAGTGGTGGAGTGACCTGCCGTGAGCGGGATGACGTGCACACTCCCGCCCCACGATTCGACTTCGGTGCGACCGACGATGCTGTCCGGCGAATAGTCGCCGCCCTTCACGAGCACATCGGGGCGGATCGCCTCGATCAGCTCGAGCGGCGTGTCCTCATCGAAGACGGTGACCGCGTCCACGCACTCGAGCGCCGCGACAATGTACGCGCGCTCCGCCTCCGTGCGCACCGGTCGACCGGGTCCCTTGAGCCGACGAACGGATGCGTCGGTGTTGAGGCCGACGATTAGCCGGTCGCCGAGCGCGCGGGCGGCGGTGAGGAGGTCGATGTGGCCGGGGTGGAGAAGGTCGAACACGCCATTGGTGAAGACCACGAGCCCGGAATTCGCTTCACGCCAGCCGACGGCGTCGCTCCAGGAGAGCACCTTTCGCGCGGGGGCGCGAACGCTCAGAAAACCCTCTCCACGTGCGGATTGAAGTTGATCTCCTTCACCATCCACGGGAGCTCGACGGTCTCGATGTACTCGCTCCAGATCCAGATCTGATTCGGCTTGCGGCGGATCTGGATCTTCTTCGCGCCCTCGGGAAGACCCAGCGAGTCTGCCTGCGCGCGAAGGTGGGCGATGATGATGTCGTTGCCGTTGCGCGCCGCGAAGCGCGACTCCTGCGTCATCGCATCCTGGAACTGGTAAGCGCGAAAGTACACGTTCCCGATGTTGAAGCCGAAGTACAACGTGGCTCCGATGAGGAGTACGAAGATCAGACATCCGTATGCGGACTTTCCCGACCGTGAGCGTCTTACCATTGCGATTGTGCCCCGGCGATGATGTCGTTCACGACCTTGGTGAGCGCCTGACGGCGTCCATCCGCCTCCGAGCGCTCCGCATACGTCCCTTCCTCGAGCATCCCCTTCCGCGTCCAGAGCGTGCGCCCCGTCGTCTGATCGACGATCTCGACGTCGAGCGTGATCTGCAGCTTCCGCTCGGTAGTCGACGCCTGCGCGTTTCTGTCGGATGAATATGCGGCAGGGATGTCCGGATCGTAACGGAGGATCTTGCCGCGGACGATCGCGTCCGCCTTCCCCTCGTCCGCCTCGCGCAGGCCGAGGCGGTTCTCGACGTCGCGCCGCATCAGGTCGTACAGCTCGCGCTGCAGGGTCGGCTGCGGCGTCTCGTTGTCGAACGGGAGGACGGCGACCGTCTTGATGTGCGGAGGCAGTCCGCCCCCGGCGAAGTGATAGAGACACCCCGTCAGAAGAAGTCCGCACATACCCAGGAACAGTCTACCGCCAGATCGCAGCATCGAATCCCGGAACAGTGTCAACGCGCGAGATCGTGAGTAGAAGCGTACGGCGCAGGTGCGGTTGCTCATAGCGAATCGGACCAGCAGCGGGACGTGAGACCCACTGCGGAATGCGTCCGCCGTCGATCAGCTCGAGCCGGCGGAGCTGCTCTCCGTCGAAGGTCGCCCGCCAGCCCGGCTGATGTCCAATGTCGACACGCAGGGTGTCCGAGTCAACGCGTACCGTCGTGTCGGTTGCAGCGGGAACGTGCAGTCGGCCGAGCGCCGCCCAGAGCAACGGTGCCGGCGGCAGGAAGTTGCGCATCGACTCCTGCCCATCCTGCAGACGTATCTCATCGCCTACGAGCAACGCGTGGCCGGTGCCCTGCCCGTTTACAAAGAAATCGAGACGTGCGCTGTCGGGGGCGGCAATGCGGGCGACCCCGTCGCCACGGATCCGGAGCTCGGGTTGGGAATAGTCCCACTGGAAGACGATCTTCCGGTGCACCGGCGGAAGCTCGGACGAGGGGATGGGCCGCGGCGAGGGTACGCCGGCAAGCGGACGCGCCCGCGGCGAACATGCCGTGGCCACGAGCAGCGCGGCTGTGAGGGGACGGACCAAACGCATCATCTTCGTACCCCGCCGGCGCGCGGACGTGGCGCTACAGACCAAGAACGCGCTCGAGATGGTCTCCCTGCACGAGCGCGTCGAGCGCGTCAAAGCCACTGATGACGCGTCCGAAGACGGTGTAGCGGCCATCGAGGTGGGGGTCGGGCGCGACGGTCATGAAGTACTGGCTCCCCCCCGTATCGGGACCCGAGAGGGCCATGCCCAACGAGCCTCGCTCGTACCGCCGCGGATTGAGCTCATCGCGAATGGTATACGCGACACCTCCGGAGCCGTCGCCGCGATGGTCGCCGTCCTGCGCCACGAAGTTCGGGACGACACGGAAGAAAGTCCCATCATCGTAGTAATGGCTCGCCGCGAGCGAGAGAAAGTTGTCGACCGTGAGTGGCGCGCCGACCGGATAGAGCTCGAGCGTGATCGTGCCGCGCACCGTGACGATCTCCGCGCGCGGGAGCTTGCCGCCGAGCGCGGGGAGGATGCGCGTGCGGACGATCGCCTCGTACCACGATGCGGGCTTCGACGGCGGAAGCGGCGCGCGGCGCCAGCTCTCGAGCAAGGCGAAGGAGTCCGCGGCGCTGCGCGTGAGCATGTCGGCCGGCGCCGGGAGTGCACGGAGGGCGCGCGTGACCGAGTCGGGGAAGTGCGTGCTGTCGTGCTGCCACGCGGCGATGAAGAAGCGAACCGCGGCGAGGCGCGCATCGTTGACCGTGTCGGCTTCGGAGAGGCGGTAGCTCTCGAGCACGAGCGGAACTTCGGCGGCCGTCGCGTGCCCTTCGAGCGAGGCGATCGCCGTGGCGCGCACGATGACATCCGCGTCGATGAGCCCGAACTCCATGTACTCCCGGCGCCACGGATGCGCGTCGGCGGTGTCAGCGTGCGGCGCGAGCGCTGCGAAGGCGACAGCGCGGACGCGAGGATCGGGATCGCGCGAGAACGGCAGCGAGACCTCGCGCATGCGCAGAATAGTCGGCGACGCGCCGCCTGCTTCTGCAACTGCCGCGCGCAATCGCCAGTCGCCCTGATGGACCCAACTGTCCGGCTCATCCCTCTCGGCCGCGGGAAGGAGGACGTCCTGCGACAGCGCGGATGCCAGGAGGCTTCGCCGATACATGAAGCCGGTATCGGCCTTCCAGGCGGCCATCCACTGCGAGCGGGCGTTGTCGAGCACGCTGCCGAACTCCTGCGCGGCGGTGACGCGCACGTTCGCATCGGGATCGAGGGTGGCGTGCACGACGAGCTGTTTGCTCGCGGCGCCGTACGTCGCGAGCGAGCGGAGCGCGTTGATGCGGACGTGCGGATCGGGATCGCCGGCGAGCGCCGCGAGCGGGGCGCGCACGAGCGCGGCGAGCGAGTCTCCGGCGCCGCGATGGGAGAATGCACGCGCGACCTGCGCGCGCACCTCCCCGCTCGTGTCAGAGGCGAGCGGGATGAGATCGCGCACACCCGCGGCCGCGTACGGGCGCGCGAGGGCATACACGGCGCTCCAGCGCACGAGCGCGCTCGAGTCTGCGAGCCACGGACGAATCGCTTCGACGGGCACGGGCTTGAGCGAAAAGGTCGCGAGGAGCAGCGCGCCCTGCACGCGTGCGGTGTGCGCATTTGGCGCGACAACGGGCGCGAGCCCGGCGACGATTGCGGCGCGCGCAGGCTCGCCGATCTGACCGAGTGCCCACGCGGCGTTGTAGCCGACCGATGGCGACGCGTCGATCGCGCGTGCGAGCGCAGCGACGGAGCCGGAGTCGGCGAGCAGTCCGAGCGCGTAGGCGGCGTTGGAGGCGACTGCCGTATCGCGATCGGTGAGGAGTGTGCGGAGCGTTGGCGCGAGCGCCACACCGTGCACCTGCCCCACCGCGAGCGCTGCAGCCGCGCGTTCGGGTGCGGATCCCGAGCGGAAGATCCCCTGGAGGAGCGCGGTATCGACGCGGCGCTCATCGGCCATTGCGAGCAGACGACCGTAGCGCGCGACGTCCACCGGCGCCGACGCGACACTTGCGCCGGAGCCCGCCCCGCCAGTCGCGCATCCGGCGAGCATCGCCGCGCACGCGACGAGCGCGCTGGCCGCGCGCACGCCGCTACCGAGCATCGAGCGGGGCGTCACCGGATAGCGCGCGTCGCACGTCCGGCGGGAGTACGGTGACGCGGTTCGCGGCGTCGAGGGAGATGAGCGTCGTGCTGGCCGTTGCGAGGCGCTGGAGGCTGTCGGCATTCAGGATGGTGTAGTCGAAGATCATGGTCCGCGAGGTCACGCGGCTGAGGCGCGTCTCCACGCGAATGCGGTCGTCGTAGCGCGCCGCTGCAATGTATCGCACGGACGCCTCGGAGACTGCGAGACGAATGCCGCGCTCATCCTCGAGCTCGCGATAGCTGGCGCCCAGGGTGCGGATGAGATCCGTGCGCGCGATCTCGCACCAGACGAGATAGTTGGCGTGATAGACGACGCCCATCTGATCCGTTTCCGCGTAGCGAACGCGCAGCTCGGTCACCGATTCGGGCGTCAAGATCGCTGCACGTTCGTGAGGGGCACGCCGGGAGGTTTGTAATGCGCTCCGCCGGCGGCTAGAATGTGCGCATGCTGCCCGCTCCCTGCTTCCTCATGTCCGATGCGCACCTCGGCGCCGCGCCGTCCGGACACGAGCGAGCGGTGGCCGCATTCTTCGACTTCGCGCGACAGCACGCCGGATCCGTCGTGATCAATGGCGATCTCTTCGACTTCTG
>JALYSW010000073.1 GCA_030854615.1 Gemmatimonadota bacterium | reverse complement strand
AGTGGGATGAGGGCGTGCCGGAATACAAGGCGTCAACGAGTGGTGAATCGATTGAACGAAAAAAAAGCACGAATCAAACGGAAGGCTGCTAAATCCGTTCGATCCGTGCCGTTCATCCGTTCAATCGTTTTTCAATTTGCTGGCAACTACTCGCTCAATCGCGATCGCCCGCGCGGGCCTCGCGCATGCCCAGGGCGAGCGGGCGATGGCCCGCGCGCTCGATGTGCTCGAGCTGGTGGAGCGTCTCCTCGCCGTAGAAGAGGCGGATGTAGTTCGACTGCGCGGGCGTGAGGCGGCGCACCGCCCAGCTGAGATGCACGAAGTGCGGCTCGACCGGGTGCGTCATCGGGTGCATGCCGATTTCTTCCGGCATGCGGTTCCCCTTGCGCGTGTTGCAGGGCGAGCAGGCGGTGACGACGTTCGTCCACTCGTTCGTTCCGCCGCGCGAGATCGGGATGAGGTGGTCGCGCGTGAGGGACTCGCGCGGCTTCAGCTCGACCTGCGTGCGCCCGCAGTACTGGCAACGGTAGCGATCGCGCGCGAACAGAAAGGTGTTGGTCACCTGGCGGCGGAAACGGCGCGGGACGTGAATGAACTTCATGAGCCGGATGACCGCTGGGCGCGGCAGCGTGAGGCGTTCCGAGCGCACGAGCCGCCCCGGATCGCTCTCCACGATCTCCGCCTTGCCGTCGAGCACGAGGCGGAGCGCCCGACGCATGGGAACCATGGTCAGAGGCTCGAACGAAGCATTTAGTGCCAGACATCCAACGACCACAATTCCCTCCGCGGCCGATACGAAAACTCCCGCCTGAATCAATCAGTGCGGGAGCATGCCATCATGCAATCGTCACTGCTTGATTCACCATAGTGAGCCATCCGAAGCGGTCTTCGATCTCACCGCTGCACATGCCCAGGTACTGCTCCTGAATCGCGAGCGTGACCGGTCCCGGCTTGCCGCTGCCGATTTGAATACGATCCACGGACCGGATCGGCGTGAGCTCGACGGCGGTGCCCGAGAAGAAGGCCTCGTCCGCAATGTAGAGCATTTCGCGCGGGATGGACTCCTCGCGAACTTCGTAGCCGAGGTCGCGCGCGATGACCATCACGGAATCGCGTGTGATTCCTCTCAGGATGCTGGCGCCGAGCGTGGCGGTGTAGATCACGCCGTCGCGCACGATGAAGAGATTCTCACCACTTCCCTCGGACACGTGCCCTGCGTTGTCGAGCATGATCCCTTCCGCGTATCGATCGATACGCGCTTCCATCTTCGTCAGCTGAGAGCTCAGATAGTTGCCGCTCGCCTTCGCGAGCCCCGGGATCGTATCCGGAGCCGCGCGCCTCCAGCTCGACACGCAGACGTCGACGCCGTTCTCCAGCGCATCGGCACCGAGGTAGCGCCCCCAGTTCCAGGCGATGATGAACGTCTCGACTGGAACATCGGCGGCGTACACACCCATCTGCTCGCCCGTGCGAATGACGATCGGGCGCAGATAGCAGTGACGCACGTCGTTCGCCGTCACAGTGTCCATCGCCGCCTGAACGAGCGTCTCGAGATCGTGCTTGAGCGGCATGCGGTAGATGCGACAGGAATCGTGCAGCCGCCGCATGTGCTCGTTGACGCGAAAAATGGCAGGGCCCGCCGGGGTCTCGTAGCAGCGGATTCCCTCGAAGACGCTCGACGCGTAATGGACGGCGTGGCTCATCACGTGGATCGTCGCGTCATCCCACGCGACGAACTGACCGTCGCGCCAAATCCTGGTTGTGCGTCCTGACGGTGTGTCGGGCATGAATCCTCTGAAGCGTCGCGCAGAATGGACTGTGCCGCAAAATAACGGGGAGGGCGGATTCCGCGCCAGAGCGAACGACCCGGCTAATCGCCTGTTACGCCTGGGTTAAGCGCGGCTCGGCGCCGTCGTCCACTCGCAGAGCGCGGCGGCGGTGTCGCTCACGCGGCCGAGTAGTGCGGGATCCTCGTTGAGCAGTTCCCAGTTCCACACCTTCGAAACTCCGGCGATCGCGACGAACTTCGCCGGCTCGGCGCCGAGCGCAAAGACGAGCGCGGCTTCGGGGTCGGCATCTGCGGAGCCGGCGAGGGTGGTGAGATCGAAGGCGGCAAGGTCGGCTTCCTTCCCGACCTCGAGCGAGCCAACGCGATCGGCGAGCCCCAGCGCGCGCGCGCCGCCGAGCGTCGCGAGCGCGAGGGCGCGCGCGGCGGGGAGCGCGT
>JALYSW010000055.1 GCA_030854615.1 Gemmatimonadota bacterium | reverse complement strand
CGCTCCGCGCCTTCGAACAGCTGGAGATTGCCGGCCATGTGCGCGATGAGGAAGCCGACCATGATCAGCCCCGTCACCGCCATCACGATCTTCTTGCCGACGGTGCTGGACCAGAGACTCCCCGCGCGCGTCACTCCGATCTCACAGCGTGACCGCGGACATCGGCTCGCGCACCGCCTCGGCGCTCTTCGCGAGGGCGGCGCGCTCGTCGTCCGTGAGCGCGACCTCGATGATCTTCTCGAGCCCCGCGCGTCCGAGCTTGCACGGCACGCCGAGGAAGATCCCCGAGTGCCCGTACTCGCCGGTGAGCCACGCCGCGCATGGCAGAATGCGCTTTTGGTCGAAGGCGATCGCCTCGCACATCTGTACCGTCGCGGCCGAGGGCGCGTAGTAGGCCGAGCCGGTCTTCAGATACTTCACGATCTCGGCACCACCGGTGCGCGTTCGGTCGATGATTGCGTCGAGCTTCGCCTTCTCGAGCAACTGCGTCACAGGGATCCCGCTCACCGACGTGTAGGAAAGCAACGGCACCATCGTGTCGCCGTGTCCGCCGAGGACCATCGCCTGAATGTCGCGCACCGACAGCTCCAGCGCCTCGGCGATGAACGACCGGTAGCGCGCCGTGTCGAGCACGCCGGCCATGCCGATCACGCGCTCGCGCGGAAAGCCGGTGGTTTGCATTGCGACCCACGACATGACGTCGAGCGGATTCGAGACGACGATGACGATCGCGTTCGGCGAGCTGCCCTTTACGTGCTGCGAGACCTGCTTGACGATACCGGCGTTCGTGTTGAGGAGGTCATCGCGCGACATGCCCGGCTTGCGCGCGATGCCCGCGGTGATGACGACGATGTCGGAGCCTTCGGAGGCGGCGTAGTCGTTCGTGCCGACGAGGTGGGAGTCGAACCCCTCGATCGGCGCAGACTCCCAGATATCGAGTCCCTTCCCCTGTGGCACGCCGTCGATCACATCCACCAGCACGACCGTGCGTGCCAGCTCCTTCTCCGCGAGTCGCTGCGCCGTGGTCGCGCCGACATTCCCCGCCCCGACGACCGTGATCTTGTTCAGCATCCGTGCTCTGTTCCTCTGGTGAGAATCCGTAGAGGAAAGATAGGCGCGGAAAAGGCGTGGCGTAATGGTGCGCTCAGCCGCCAACCTCCGACAACGCCCGCAGCCCACCCACCTTCATCTGCAACAGCTGATGCTCGCGCGGCTTCGTCGACAGCGCTTGCGCGAAGAGCGGCGCGAGCGGCTGCCCCGCGCGCAGCGCATCGCGGAAGCTCACCTCTTCGTCACCGTAGAGGCAGGTGCGCAGCCGGCCGTCGGCGGTGAGGCGGACGCGATTGCAGTCGCCACAGTATGTGTGGCTCATCGGCGTGATCACGCCGACGCTTCCCGGTGCGCCCGCAAATCTGTAGTACGCTGCAGGCCCGTTGCCGCGCTCCGGACCCGCATCCGCCGCCAGCGGCGCGATGCGCGCCAGCCGCGCGAGTATCTCATCGCTCGGCACCACGCGGTCCTTCGCTTCGCCTGCCATCTCGCCCACCGGCATCAGCTCGATGAAGCGCACATGCCACGGATGCTCCAACGTCAGGCGGCCGAAGTCCTCGATCTCGTCGTCGTTGATTCCGCGCATCACGACGGTGTTGATCTTCACGGGCCCGAGCCCCGCGCGCTCCGCGGCCAGTGCGGCATCGAAAGGCGAAAAAGAGATCGAACGTCGCGCGATCTCGCGAATGCGCGCCGGCCGCAGACTATCAGCGCTCATGTTCACGCGGTCGAGCCCCGCGCGCTTCATCTCGGCCGCCAACTCCGGCAGCTTCACGCCGTTCGTCGAGAGCGCGATGTCCTGAATTCCAGGGATGTTCTTCAGAAACGCGATCAATGTCGAGAGCTGCGGACGGATCGTCGGCTCTCCTCCGGTGATGCGCAGCCGGCTTACACCAAGCGGCGCGAGCTGCCGCACGACCTCCGCGATTTCCTCATAGCTCAGGATGCTCTCGCGCGGCAGCCACGGCAGCCCCTCGAGCGGCATGCAATACGCGCAGCGGAAGTTGCACCGGTCGGTGACCGAGATGCGCAGATACTCGATGCGGCGGCCAAACTGGTCAAATGATGCCGGCGCGCTCACTGCAGCTCCTCCGCACCGTGTTCCTGCACGACCGCGCCCGCGTTCACCCACTCGGTCGTACCGTCGACGTACCCCTCGCGCTTCCATACGGGGAGCCGGCGCTTCACCTCTTCGATGACGAAGCGCGATGCGTCGTACGCTTCCGCGCGATGCGGATGCGCGACCACGATCGCGATGCTCACGTCGCCAAGGGCCAGCTCGCCAAGCCGGTGCTCCGCCACGAGATGCGTGATGTCGAACGTGGCCGCGCACTCCATCGCGATCGACGCGAGCTCGCGCTCGGCCATCTCGCCATACGCGCTGTATTCGATCTCCGTCACCGCGCGCCCGTCGTTCACCTCGCGCACCGTGCCCAGAAACACGAGCGTTGCGCCATTCCCCGTCTCGTGCACCTCGGCCATCAACGCCGTGACGTCAATCGCTCGTCTCACGATCGCGGTGCGGACGCTCATCCGCCGGCCACCGGAGGGATGATGGCGACCTCGTCGCCGCTCTGCACGCGTTGATCGGCCTTCGCATAGGTGAGATTCACCGCAACGAGCGGCGATGCCGGGAGCGAAGATCCGCCCGGCATCGCGCGCAGCTGGTCAACGACGTCGCGCACCGTGGAGCTCCCGCCAACGGTGAGCTCGAGGCGATCGGATCCCAGCGCTTCGGCGTATGAGGCGAACAGCAAAGCAGTTACGGTCATTGAATGAATGTTGAACCCGGGCGGCAGCGGCTACAATAGGTGCATGGGTCTCGTAGGGACTAAACGCGCGTCCGGATGCTCGGGTGCCCACTTTCCCCGAGTATCGGTTACGAATGAAGAGCGCCCCGCTCGTGGAAGCACGAAGCGGGGCGCGGGAAGCAATGGAGAGAAAAATCAGGCCGGCGAATCCGAGAACGATGCCTCATCCTCTTCGGCAACGAGAGCGCGCAACTCCTTGCTGGGCTTGAACACAGGCACCGGCCGAGCGGAAACCTCGACCGGCGATCCGGTGCGCGGGTTGCGCGCCATGCGCGTCTTGCGCTGACGAATCTTGAATGTGCCGAAGCCTCGCACCTCGATGTTCTTCTGCTCTTTCAGGGCGTCCTTGATGGCGTCCAGGAATGCATCGACGACACGTGCGCAGTCCTTCTTCGAGATCATCGGCCCTGCTGTTTTCGAGATCTGGGCCGTGACGTGCTCGACAAGGTCAGCTTTGGTCATTCATAACCTCGGGTTGGCGATCGCCGAGCGGGCGATCGTGCGTCGAAAGTATGACGTTAACCGTTGTGTGTCAAGCGTTTGGCTCACTGGGCGCCCTGCCGGATCGGACCGCCTGTAGGAACTCTCCGAAGAGTGGCCGAGCGTCGTGCGGGCCTGGCGCGGCCTCCGGATGGTACTGCACCGCGAAGATCGGAAGCTCCCGGTGCATCAGCCCTTCCACGCTCCCGTCGTTCAAATTCACATGGGTGACGCGGAGCGCCGGAGCGCCGGGAATCCCCTTTTCGTCCCCAACCACCGCAAAACCGTGGTTTTGGGAGGTGATCAGCACCTTGTCGGTATCGATCTCGCGCACGGGGTGATTCCCGCCCCGGTGGCCGTACGGCATCTTCGACGTTTGCGCGCCGAAGGTGAGCCCCAACAGCTGATGTCCGAGGCAGATACCGAGAATTGGCACTTCTTTCGACGCCAGCGTCCGAATGATTCCCGGCGCGTACGACACCGCCGCCGGGTCGCCCGGCCCGTTCGCCAGGAAGACGCCATCCGGCTTCGCTTCCAGCACCGACTCGGCCGGCGTCTCGGCGGGGACGATCGTCACCCGGCACCCGTTCTCCTCGAAGAGGCGCAGGATATTTCGCTTGATCCCGTAGTCGTAGGCGATGATGTGCGACTTCGCCTCCGGATCGCCCCACGTGTAGCGCTCGCGGGTGGACGCGCGCGAGGCGAGGTCCAGCCCCTCCATTGATGGACATGCAGCGAGCGCCGCCTTCGTCGCCTCGCTGGGCATCTCGCCATTTCCGATGACGCCGCGCATCACGCCGGCAGACCTCAGATGACGCGTGAGGCGCCGAGTATCAACCTCTTCGAGGATTGGCACTTGCGCGTCGCGCAACCAGCTTCGCAGATCGCCGCTCGAGCGCCAATTCGAGGGATGGTTCGTCAACTCGCGCACGACGACCCCCGCCACCTGCGGCTTCCCCGACTCGGGGTCGTCCGCGTTCACGCCGTAGTTGCCGATCATCGGCGTCGTCATGACGACGATCTGGTCGCTGTACGACGGGTCCGTGAACACTTCCTGGTAGCCAGTCATGTTCGTCGTGAACACCACTTCGGCTACGCACTCCACGTCGGCATCGCGGCGCACCCCGCGAAAAAGGGTTCCGTCCTCGAGGAGGAGGAACCCGGCTCTCGTGCTGGAAGGCGTCACGCCGCTACTTGGGCGGAGTCTTGGTTGGCGGAGCTGCTGGTGCCGCGGGAGTTTGCGCGGGCGGAGCGACCGGCGTGAGTGGCGTGAGCGGCACGGCCGACGGCGCGGCGTTCGTCGGAGACGGCGACACTGGTGCCGACTGCGTCTGACGCGAGAGCGGATCGAGCACCGACGTCGGGACGCGTGTGCGCGTTCCCATGATCTGCAGCACGTAGGCGAGCAGGAGGAAAAGGCCGCCACCCCACCACGTGACGCGCGTCAGCAGATTCGCTGCCTGTCGCGTGCCGACGAACGAATCCGAAGACGAGGACGCGCCGCCGAAGCTCGCGGATAGTCCGCTGCCCTTTCCTGACTGCAGCAAAACTGCCGCGATCAGGATGAGGCTGTTGATGACGAGCAACGTAATGAGGAAGGTGTAAAACATTCGCCGAGAGAAGTGGGGTGAGCTAAGTCTCCAAGCTTACGTCAGTTAGGAGACTCGGTCAAGTCTGGACGATGGACGCCCAGATCTCGGGGTCGAGCGACGCGCCCCCAACGAGCAGACCGTCTACCTCAGGCGCGGCGAGTAGCGATTTCGCGTTCTCCTTCGACACCGAGCCGCCGTAGAGTATCGGGATGTCGACGTTCTTCGCGTTGACCACTTCCTTGAGCGCGCGGCGAATCGCGGTATGCACGACGGTCGCGTCTTCCGGTGTCGCGGTGCGGCCGGTGCCGATAGCCCACACCGGCTCGTAGGCGACGGCGATCTGCGCAACCTGCGCCGGCGTGAGCCTGCTGATGCCCGCCTTGAGCTGGCGCAGCACGACGGCCTGCGTCGTGTTGCGGTCGCGCTCCTCGATCTTTTCGCCGACGCAGAGCACGACGGTGAGCCCGGCCTTGAACGCGGCCGCGCACTTCTTCGCCGTGATCTCGTCCCCCTCGCCGAAGGTGTGGCGGCGCTCCGAGTGGCCGACGAGTGCAACCGACGCGCCTGCGTCACGCGCCATGGCGGCGCCGTTCTCGCCGGTGAAGGCGCCCTTTTCCTCCCAGTGGATGTTCTGCACGCCGAGCGTGATGTCCGGGCGCTCACGGAGCGCGAATCCCGCGACGACGAGCGAGATCGCCGACGGGAAGATCATCACGGTGCGATCCTGCGTCGGCGCGAATCTCTCGAGGAAGGTCTTCAGATACGCGCGCGTCTCCTGCGGGCCGAGATTCATCTTCCAGTTGGCGGCGAAGACGGGCTTCTTCATGCGTGACCTCTGTCGTCGAGCGCCGCGACTCCGGGGAGCTCTTTGCCTTCGAGAAATTCGAGCGACGCACCGCCGCCGGTGGACACGTGACTCATCTTCGCCGCCAGACCGAACTGTTCGACAGCGGCGGCCGAGTCGCCGCCACCGACGATCGTCGTCGCGCCGTGCGCTGTTGCGACCGCGAGGGCCTCCGCAACGGCTCTGGTTCCCTGATCGAACGGTGGTTTTTCGAACACGCCCATGGGCCCGTTCCAGAGAATCGTCTTGCCGCGCGCGACCTCGTTTGCGAAGCGCCTGGCGGCCTTCGGTCCGATGTCGAACATCGCCTGGCTCGGAGGAATCGCATCCCGCGACACCGCCTTCGCTGACCCCACATCGTCGAGCGATGTCGACACGAGCGCATCCTCGGGGAGCACGAGCTTGTCGCCCGCGCGCGCGAGGAGCGTCTTCGCCATCTCGACGCGATCGGCTTCGACGAGCGACTTCCCCGTCTCGAGCCCCATCGCCTTGAAGAAGGTGCACGCCATCGCACCGCCGATGAGCAGTTTGTCGACCTTGGGAAGGAGCGCCTCGATGACGTCGATCTTCCCCGAGATCTTTGCGCCGCCGAGGATGGCGACAAATGGACGCGTGGGTTCGTGCAGCGCTTCGCCGAGATACTTGAGCTCGCGCTCCATCAGGAGCCCCGCGACCGCGGGCTTGAGACAGTGCGCAACGCCCTCGGTGGACGCGTGCGCACGATGCGCCGAGCCGAATGCATCATTGACGTAGACATCGCCCAGCTCGGCGAGCGAACGCGCGAGTCGCTCTTCGTTCTTCTCTTCGCCTCCGAGGAAGCGCGTGTTCTCGAGGAGCAGCACGGAACCGGCCTTGGCGTCGTGCGTAGCGCGCAGAGCCTCGTCGCTATCCGTGGTTTCGATGAAGCTCACGGGACTCTTGATGAGCGTCTGCAGATGTTTCGCGACCGGCTCGAGCGTGTATCGGATGTCCGGCTTCCCCTTCGGTCTGCCCAGATGCGAGAGGAGCACGACGCACGCGCCGCGTGCGAGGAGCGCCTCGATGGTTGGAAGCGCCGCGCGAATGCGTGTGTCGTCGGTGACGCGATCGCCCTCGATCGGGACGTTGAAGTCCACGCGCACCAGCGCGCGTTTACCGCGCAGCTGGGCGTCCGTGAGATCGCGTATCGTTTTCTTCGACTTCATGCTGCGGGTGTGTCGGCGCGTCTGGAATAGCTCCAGAACGACCACGCGAGGGTGGCAGCGCCGACGACGAAGAAGAGCTTCGCCACGCGGAACATCTGCCAGTACGTGTCGAAGTAGCGCATCGCCGGCACGTTCTTCGGGATGACGAGCTGCTTCGTCGCGAGGTTGTGCATGCCGAACCACGCGTACGAGTAGAGCGCGAGGCCAACCAGCAGCACGAGCATTGCCACGAGATCGCGCGAGCGATCTGTGCGCGTCACCACCTTGCTCACAGGCGCGCGCCGACGAAGCGCAGCAGATCGACGCAGCGGGAGGCGTAGCCCCACTCGTTGTCGTACCATCCGCACACTTTCACGAGCGTTCCGTCGACGACGTTGGTGATCTTCGCATCGATGGTGCACGAGAACGGGTTCCCCGTGTAGTCGACCGAGACCAACTCCTCCTCCGTGATCGCCACGATCCCCTTGAGCGGACCATCGGCAGCAGCGCGGAAGGCGGCATTCACGGCCTCGATCGTCGTGGCGCGCTCGACCTCGACGACGAGATCGGTGAATGAGACGTCCGGTGTCGGCACGCGAACCGAGATGCCGTCGATCTTCCCCTTTACCTCCGGAATCACGAGCCCCGTCGCCTTCGCCGCGCCGGTCGTGGTCGGGATCATGGAGACCGCGGCCGCGCGCGCGCGGCGAAGGTCCTTATGCGGGAGATCGAGGATGTGCTGGTCGTTCGTGTAGCTGTGAATCGTGGTCATCGACGCGTGCCGGAAGCCAAAGGCGTCGCGCACGATCTTCACCATCGGAGCGACGCAGTTCGTGGTGCACGACGCGTTCGAAATGATGTTGTGCTTCGCGGAATCGTACTTCGCCTCGTTCACGCCGAGGACGATGGTGATGTCCTCGCCGCTCGCCGGCGCCGAGATGACCACCTTCTTCGCGCCGCCGGCGATGTGCTTCTGCGCGTCGGCCACCTTCGTGAACCTGCCCGTCGACTCCAACACGATGTCGACGTTGAGCTTCTTCCATGGGAGCGCACCCGGATCCTTCTCGGTGAGGACCTCGATCTCATCGTCGTCGATGGAGATCGACCCCGATCCGGCGGAAACGTCGCCGTCGAAGATCCCGTGCACCGAGTCGTACTTGAAGAGGTGCGCGAGCGTCTTCGTGTCCGTGAGGTCGTTGACCGCGACGATGGTGACGTCGGCGACGTTCTGCTCGCGCAGCGCCCGTACGACCTGACGTCCAATGCGGCCGAAGCCGTTGATCCCTACGCGAATGGCCATTGCGGTAAATGCTCCTGTCAGTGTGCACGGTCGCCAGCCGCCGGCGCCCGTCCAAAGGTCACGATACTGATGATTCGCGCGCCACCCTCGAAGAGCGTGGTCGCACATTCGGAAAGCGTCGCGCCGGTGGTGATGACGTCATCCACGAGTACGACATGAGCGCCGCTGAGCCGCGTCCTTGCGTCTTGCGCCGCTCGAAACGCCCCCGAAACGTTGCCCCGTCTCTCCTCTGGTGTCAACCGCGTTTGCGTCGCGGTCGCGCGTGTGCGAACCATGCAATCAGAGACGAATGGGATCCGCCATCGTGACGCCAGTGCGCGCCCCAGCAGGGCGCTCTGATTGAAGCCCCGCTCGCGCTCCCGGGTGGGCGCCAACGGCGTCGGAACCACCATGGAACGCTCGGCGACCACATCCGCCGGCCAGGAGAGCCGCGCCATGCGGCTCGCCATCCCCTCCGCCACGCCCGTCCACCCGTCGTACTTGAGCGCGTGCACGATCGCGCCTGCGGTGCCCCCGGGCATCCAATAGGCCGAGCGCGCGGCGCGGACGAACGGCGGCAGCTGGTCGCACCAGCTGCAGATCGGGCGCGACTGCGGATGCCCGCAGCGCTCACAGCGCGGATGCGGAAGCTCGTGCGCGCGCGCCCAGCATCGGCCACACACGAGCGCGGTGTCGCCGGCGTCGACAGCGCGCTCGCAGACCGCGCAGCTGCGGGGGAGGAGCAGGTCCGTGATGCCACGTGCGAGCGATTGCAGGCTCGCACGTGCGCCCTGGTGGGCACTCGCGCGTAACACTGGTAGCTCACGCATCCGCGGGCATCGTCACGGCGTCCCACATCATCGCGCGCGGCGCGGGGCGGCCGAACCATTTTTCGAAGGAAAGCGCACCCTGCTCGATCAGCATCGGCAGCCCATCGCTCGCACGATGCCCGCACGCGAGTGCCGCGCGCACCCACGGTGTCTCGCCGCGGCGGTATACGAGGTCGACCACCGCCGCAGCATACGGCAGCGTCTCGATCGCGACGGGAAAGA
>JALYSW010000043.1 GCA_030854615.1 Gemmatimonadota bacterium | reverse complement strand
CGGCAAGATCGCCTATCGCGCGATGCCATTCAAAGAACTCACCGAGGGTGCGTACGCGGAGCTCGGTTCCGCCGTCGCAAGTACGTCGCGCACGGGCGCCGGCACGCGTTGAGGGGTCGCGCCGCCGGACTGTTCCCGCGCACGACATCGAAGCGCGCGAAGCCCGGGCCCGAGAAGTCGGACCGGACGGCGGCGCATGGGCTGCTGCAGGCGGCCGAGCGCGATCTGCAGCAAGTCGTGCTCGACATTCACGACGGCCCGGTGCAGGACATCTTCAGTGCGCTGTCGCAGGTGCATCTCTTGCGCATGCGACCGGAGTTGCAGGCGGGTGAGGCATCCATCGGACTGCGTCGCGTTGCCGCAGCACTCGAGCGCGCGCTCGGCGAGATCCGAAGCTTCATCGGCGCGTTCCGTCCGCCGGAGTTCGAGCGGCGACCGGTGGGCGAGATCGTGGAAGGGCTGATCGTGCAGCACGAATCGATCACGGGAAACAGCGTCGACCTCGAGCTCGGCGAAAATCTCCCCGAGGTATCAGTGGCGCTCAAGATCGCTGTCTATCGAATTCTGCAGGAAGCGCTCGCGAACGCGACGAGGCACGCGGAGGCGTCGGAGCATTCAGTGAAGCTCACCGTGATCGAGAACGAGCTCGTGCTCGAGGTGCGAGATGACGGACGCGGCTTCGATGTGGCCGGCATCCTCGAGAGTGAGAGTGATGTGGGGGTGACGGGTGGGCACTTCGGATTGCGCGGGATGCGCGATCGCGTCGAGATCATGAATGGAACGCTGGAGATCGACTCGGGCGCCGATGGAACGAGCGTCGAAGTCTGCTTCCCCATCCAATGACCGTGGAAACGACATGATTCGTGTGATGCTGGTCGACGACCACCCGCTCGTACTCGAAGGGCTGCGCGCGATGATGGACGCGGAGCGCGACATTCAGGTGGTCGCCACGACCACCGAAGGCGAGCGCGTTCCCGAGCTCGTGCGGCTGCATCGTCCGGACGTGGTCGTGCTCGATCTCGAGCTCGGCACCACGAACGGCTACGAGGTGCTCAAGAAGCTGCGCGCCGAGCAGATCACGATTCGCGTGCTGGTGCTCACGGCGTACGGCGATGGCGAGTCGATGCGCGCGGCGCTCGAACATCAGGCGGACGGCATCGCGCTCAAGACCGACGCGCCCGCGCGCACGGTCGACGCGTTGCGCGCGGTACATTCGGGGGTGCTGGTGTTCCCGCAGGCCGCGCGGCGCTGGATGCGGAAGTCGAACGAGCGCGCGATCGCAGGCCCGGGGTCGCTGAGCGATCGCGAGCGCGAGGTGTGGGCGCTCCTCGCGGCGGGACTCTCCAACGGCGTGATCGCGACGCAGCTGGGCGTGAGCGCGAGCACGGTGAAGTTCCACACGCAGAATCTTTTTCAGAAGCTGGGCGTGAACAACCGCACGGCGGCGGCAGTGGAATACGAGAAGCAGATCCCGGCGGCGGCGCGGGTGCGGGAGAAGCTGGTTTAGGGGTTCGCCGGCGCGATGTCGACGCGGATCTCGCGCCACTTCCCCTGATTGAACCTCCACACGCTGAGCAGGCATCGCGTTGCATGGCCGATCAGGATCGCGATCCAGATGTGGATCGGCTGCAGCGTGCCCGTGTGGCGGATCGTGAAGCAGATGCCGAGCGGGATGATGACCTGAGACACGACGGAGATGTAGAGCGGGCTCCTGGTGTCGCCGGTGCCCTGCAGCGCTCCCGTGTAGGTGAGCGCGACCGAGATGAACAATCCGGAGAAGCTGAGCACGCGCAGCAGCTGTACGCCGAGCTCGATCACCGCGGGCTCGTGCATCCCGAACACCGCGAGGAGCTGGCGCGCGAAGAAAAAGAAGAAGAGGCCGACGAATGCTGCCGCCACGATGGCAATGCGCGCCGCGATGTGCACCGACCGGATCGCGCGCTCGGGCTTCCCGGCGCCGAGGTTCTGGCCGGCCATAGCGGATGCGGCGCCCATGAGCCCCATGGACGTCCACGTGATGAGCGAGAAGAGCTCCGAGTACGAGACGGCGAATACCGCCTGCGCGACCGCACTCTGCGCCAGTGAGCCAATGAACGAGAGCATCAGCACGCCGCCGACGTTCATGGCGATTCCCTGAATGCCCGTGGGGAGTCCGAAGCTGAACAGCGACTTGATGATGGTCCAGTCCGGACCCCAGCCGAGCCCGCGCGGGAACTGCACGACCCATCCGCCCTTCCACAGCTTGTAGAGCGAGTAGATCCCGATGATGCTGGTCGCCGAGACGGTGCCCATCGCTGCGCCGGCGGTGCCGAAGGAGGGGATCGGACCGAGCCCGCGGATGAGCACCACGTTGAACGCGATGTTGAGCGCGGTCATGGTCAGCCCAAGGATCATGGGCGTGCGCGCATCGCCGGCGGAGCGGAGGGCGCCGCTCAGCATGAAGAAGAGGAGCAGCCCGGTGCTGAAGGTGAACATGATGCGCAGGAACGGGAGCGCCTGCACTTTCACCTCCGGTGCGGCGTTCACCATGTCGAGCAGCGGCGATGCGAAGAAGAGCCCGACGGGCGCCATCACGAACACCGACAAGCCGATGGCGGTGAGAAACGCCTGATAGACGGTGCGATTGACCTTCGCCTCCTCGCCCGCGCCGGCGAAGCGCGAGACGAGCACGCTCATCCCCGTGAAGAGCGAGGAGATGAAGACGATCACCATGATGAAGATCTGATAGGACACGCCGATGGCGGCATTGCCGGTGAAGCCGACGAGATGCCCTACCATGATGTGGTCGACGATTCCCTGCAGGCCGCCGATGATGTTCGTGAGCATCGTCGGCCACGCGAGTTTCCACACGGCGGGACCGAGCGGGCCCTCCACGATGGAGCGGTCATACTTGCGGCCCGCAGGGGCGGCGGGCGACAGTGTGTCGTCCGACGCGACGTGCGGCGTCGGGGTGGCGATGTCGGTCAAGATGTGGAGGCGCTGCTTGGCGGCATGTGTGCGAAGTCTGAAATCGTCTGCGAAGTCGGAGGGTACCCGCGCTAGTGCCCAATCCACCATCCCATCCGAATGTTCCGACGGTCCCCGAATAGTCGCGCATTTGTGTGACGACGGACATTCCGAAGCTCGCCGCGGTCGAC
>JALYSW010000040.1 GCA_030854615.1 Gemmatimonadota bacterium | reverse complement strand
GGCCAACGCACTACGCGAGCAAGCTCGTGCGCGTGTGCAGCGTGTACAACGCACTGCGCATCGAGCGTGCGCACCGCGCGCCGTATTCGCCGGAGCGCGCGCTCGTGTTCATCGACGAGCGCGCGGGGCGCGAGTTCGAGCTGGATATCTCGCAGGCCTTCACGTCGATGATGCGCCGGCTCGCGTCACAGATCACCGAGATCGATCGCGACGCGCGTATCAAGACGCCGACCGCATCGATGGTCGCGATTCCGGACGACGCGATCCATCACTAGCTCGTGCGACGCGAAGTCATCGCGTCGCCGTTTCCGCTGCTGCCTCCATGGGGCGACGGGATTCGGGGGTGATGTACTGCACCGCCCAGCTGTTGCCGTCGGGATCCTTGAAGAACGCGAAGAAGATGCCTGTGCCCAGCTCTCTGATCGCGCTGACGTCGACGCCGCGCGCCGTCAGCTGCGCGTGGGCCTCGTCGATGCTCGAGACGACGAGATGCAGCCCCTGCACGGAGCCGGAAGGCGTGTGCACGATCCCCGTGCCGAAGCAGATGGAGCACGCGGATCCCGGCGGCGTGAGCTGCACCACGCGCATCGCGGCGCTCGGCGACACGTCATGGTCGAGTCTGAAGCCCAGCTTGTCGATGTAGAACGCCTTGGCGCGATCGACGTCGGAAACGGGGAGTGGGATGAGCTCGAGCTTCCAGTCCGTGGGCATCTACTTCTTCCTCCGTTTCTTCGAGGGGGTTGTTTTGGGCTTCGGTGCTTTCGCCTTGAGCTCGTCAAGGAGATCGTCGAGCCGGAAGAACGACTGCTCCCAGAATTCGCGATAGCGCTCCAGCCACTTCGTCGCCTCGGCGAGGGGCTCCGCTTCGAGCTTGCGCGGGCGGCGCTGCGCGTCAGCGGTGTGCGAGATGAGCCCGGCGCGTTCGAGGACCTTGAGGTGCTTGGAGATCGCGGCCTGGCTCATGGGGAAGGGCTTCGCGAGCTCGGCGACCGACGCATTGCCCGCGGCGAGCCGCGCGAGGATGGCGCGGCGCGTGGGATCGGCGAGGGCGGCGAAGGTGGCGTCGAGCCGCGCCGGCGGCATCTGTCCATAACCGTATGGTTGCATAACCGATAGGTTATCATCGACGATAGCTGTCGTCAACCCCCTCTTTCGCGCGGGTTAAGGCTGGGTGTGCAAGTCGAAGCGTGGGCGACGTCTCCTTCTCGACCCTGAGGAGACTACCTATGCGCGCCCCGACCCTGATTCTGCTGCACCTCGCCTTTCCCGTCTCCCTGCTCGCGCAGGGATGGATCATTCCGCGTCAGCCCGACGTGCCGCCGCCGGTGTGCTTCGACCGATGTGTCGCGCCGAGGCCCGTAGCGCTCGAGCGTACGTCGAGCAATGTGCGCGCGACGCTCGCCGACCACGTGCTTCGCTACGAGGTGGAGGAGAGCTTTACGAATCGCGGCGGCATCGTGCAGGAGGCGGACTACATGTATCCGCTCCCGGCCGGCGCCGCATTTCAGGAGCTGCAGCTCTCGATCAATGGACAGCTCGTGAGCGGTGAGATCATGGATGCGGGGCGCGCGCGGTCGACGTACGAGGAGATCGTTCGGCGCCAGCGCGATCCGGCGTTGGTCGAGTGGATGGGGTACGGCCTGCTGCGCGCGCGGATCTTCCCGATCAACCCCGGTGAGACCAAGCGTGTGCTGCTGCGCTTCCAGGTGATCGCGCCGCGCGAGGGCGATGCGATTCGCGTCGACTACCAGCGCGGGAGCGGGCGGACCTTCACCACCACTGGCGCACACGACGTGCGCGAGTCGTCCTTCTCGCTGCGCTATCCGAAGAACGGGCGATGCAATGCGTACTCGCCCACGCAGGATCTCCAGTCGCACTCGAGCGGGAGCGAATGCACGATCGAGATTGGTGGCGAGGGCGCAGCGGTCACGGTGCTCATCCCTTCACCACGCTCGGATCGCGCGGCGATTTCCGTGCTGGCGAATGCGGATGGCTCCGAGGATGGCTTCGCGCTCATCACGCTGACCCCGCCAACGGATCGTACGGCGACCGTGCCGCGCGACGTCACTTTCGTACTCGACGTCTCCGGCTCGATGAGCGGGCGCAAGATGGAGCAGGCGCGTGCGGCAGGACGACAGCTGCTCGGCACGCTCTCGAGCAGCGATCGCTTCCGCATGATCGACTTCTCCAGTGACGTGCGCACCTTCCGCGATGACTTCGTGAGCGCGACGCCGTCGAACATCGACGCCGCGCGGAAGTATCTCGATCAGCTCCGGGCGAACGGCGGCACGAACATCGACGGCGCACTCGACCGCGCGCTGTCGCAGCCCCGCGCCGCCGAGGGCGATGACGATGAATACACGGGCGCACGCCCCCGGCAGATCGCGCAGCGGCTGTCCGTCGTCCTCTTCGTCACCGACGGCGAGCCGACGGTCGGCGAGCGCGACCCCGCGGCCATCGCGGCGCACGCCGCGCGGCTGCGCGGATCGCAGCGCGTGTTCACCTTCGGGCTCGGCGCCGATGTCAACGCGCAACTGATCGAGCAGCTTGCGCTCGAGGGGCACGGCACAGCGCAGTTCGTGCGCCCCGATGAGGATGTCGAGCGCGCGGTGGGTGTCGTCGCGTCGCGGCTCACGAGCCCCGTGGCGAGCGACCTGCGGGTGAGCGTCGAGTGCAACGGATACTTCGGGTGCGCAGATCACGCGGTCCGACTCGTACAGTCGCTCCCCGACGGGCCCGTCGACCTCTTTGCGGGGCAGGATCTTGTGTTGCTCACGCGATACAAGAACAGCGGCCACGCGGTGCTGCACTTCGACGGCCGCAGCGCATCGGGGCCCGTGCACTGGACGCAGAATGTCGACTTCCCGGATCACTCTCGCGACAATGCCTTCGTCCCACGGCTCTGGGCAACACGCAGAATCGGATGGCTGAGCGCCGCGCGCCGGCAGAACGGCCCCTCGCGCGAAGTCGACGACGAGCTTCGCACGCTCGGCGAACGCTATGGCATTCCGACGGAGCTGACGTCATATCTCGTGCAGGAGCAGCAGCTCGCGGTGCAGCGGCCGATGGACACGCGGAATCGCGGGATGGCGCAGAACGCGCCGATGCCGGCGAGCCCGCCCGCGCAGCGATTCGAGGAGGCCAGAAAGTCTTCATCGCAGCGAGACGCACAGTCTGTGGGCGCGATGGACAAGATGATGATGGGCCAGGTTGCGGTGACCGGCGCAGGTACGACGACGACGAACGAAAAGCTCGGGGCGATCGGTGCCGATTCGGAAGGGTCGAGCGTGATGCGGCGCGGAGGGAATCATCTCTTCGTGCGCCGGGACTCGCGCTGGACCGACGTCGCATTCAAGGACGGAACGAAGATCGTAAAGATCAAGGCGTTCTCTCCTGCATACTTCAAGGTGCTCGATGCGATTCCGGAGTTGCGTACGGCGCTCGCCGTCGGAGACAAAGTGCTCGTGAACGGAACGCATGTGTCCATCGAGATCAGCGACGCCGGTGTCGAGCAGTTGGACGCCGCGGAGCTGCGCTCACTCAAGGAGCAGTGGTAACAGCGTGCACGACGTCGACCGCCTCTTCCGTGCTTACAACGAGATGCTCGTGCGGTATCTGACGCGCAGGCTCGGGGACCGCGACTGGGCGGAAGAGGTCGCGCAGGAGACGTTCGTGCGTGCACTGCGGCAGGAGACGATGAGCAACGAGCGCGCGTGGTTGTTCACGGTTGCGAACAACCTCGTGCGCGACGAGGCCAGAAAGGATTCACGCAGGCGCAGACATCTCACGATGCTCTACGAAGAGGAGAAGGAGCGCGTGGTCGAGCCGGAGGAGACGACGATCGAGCGCGCGCAGGATGCAGCGATGGCGCGGGCCGCGGTGGATGGGCTCGCCGAGCGTGACAGGCTCGCGCTGTTGATGAAGGAGGAAGGGCTGGATTATTCGGAGATCGCGTCGGCGCTCGGGATGTCGGTGGGCTCGATCGGGACAACGCTGTCCCGGGCGCGGCGACGGCTCGTGGAGCAGTACGAGCGGTTGCAGCAGGAGCAGCAGAGGAGGGAAGGCAATGCAGCATCTTGATGAAGGGATGATTCACGCGTGGCTCGATCGCGAGCTTCCTCCGTCGGAACGGGAGGTAGCGGAGGCGCACGTGGCTACGTGCGATGAGTGCAAGGCTGCCGTCGCGGAGGCGCGAGGGTTCGTAGCGGCGTCGTCGCGGATCCTGACGGCGCTCGACGCGGTGCCTGGTGGCGTGCTGCCGGCGTCGTCGGAGTCGTCCGTGGGTGGCGGCGCGCGCGCGCCAGCGCGATTCAGGCTTTCGCGCGCGTGGATGGCCGCTGCGGCAGTGCTCGTCCTGAGCACCGCCACCATCATCGCTATTCGGCCGCGGGGAGAGACGCCAGCGATGCGCGTGGCGGATGCGTCGACGGAGGCGACGGCGACCGCGCCCAAGGCCACGGCGCCCATGCGCTCTCCCGCGGCGCCGGCGGAAGATCGCCCGGCGCTGGCGGGGAAGATCGCGGACAAGCTATCATCGCGCGCATTGACGGAGCGGAAGGACGAGCGCAGGAAAATCGCCGACAGCGGAACCTTCACCGTCGCGACCGCGGAGCCCACGGAGGCGACGGATGCAGCGATGGCGAAGGCGGCCCCGCATCCGGCCGCCGCTGCGGCTGCGCCGAGCGTCGCGCAGGCTCCGGCTTCCGCCACGCCGCCGGCGGACTCACTCGCGAAGCGTCAGTCGCTGCGAATGGGCCAGGTCGTCGTCACCGGCGAGGGAGTGTCGAGTGAAAACGAGAAGCTCGACGTGCAGCTGACGGCCGATACCGCAACCGCCCGAGTCGTATCGCGGCGTACTTCGTCCACGCGCGGCGACACCGTCGTCGTCACGACGTACAATGTGCGAGGGCTGGAGGTCGTGTTGATCGACGAGACCGCGCCGCATGTCGATCTTGGAAACGACGCTGGGAATGTCGTCCCGCGAGCATGGTTAAAGAATGCTGCGGCGATCAACACCATTAGCTGGTCGGACTCGACGGGCCATCTGCGCACGCTCCGAGGCCAGACATCAGTGGCGGAGCTCGGGCGAGTAAAGGCTCTGCTCTTCGGCGCTACGCCGTAACCGGCTCCGGCTCCTCGTCGAGCTCCGCGGGTTCGTCCCGCAGCGCGCGGAGCACCGTGTTCCCCGCGGCAAGCGCGCCGAGCAGGATGAACAAATAGAAGGTGTAGAACCTCCACCAGACGAGCGCCGCGCCAAAGATCGTTGCGGGCATCGCATGGCCGAGCGAGGCCTTGAAGCCGACCTCCACCGCGCCGCCGCCGCCGGGGAGCGGCGCGAGCGCGCTCCCCCACATCAGCGCGACGGGCCACAGCACGAGCGGCGCGAGCGGCACGTGCACGTCGGTGAGCGAGTAGACGATCGCCGGAAGGATCGCGAGCCGCAGACAGATGTGCAGCACCGACGCCAGCAGCGCGAGCCCGGTCATGCCGAGGCGCATGTGGCGAATTCCCGAGATCGCCGTGCGCAGCGTCGCCAGCGCGCGCTGCACCTTCCTCCATCGCGCGCCGTGCAGCTTGAATCGCCGCGCCCACTTCGGCGCCGGACCGGTGGTTCCGTACTTCGCCGAGAGGAACCAGCCGAGCGCGCCGGTGCCGAGCACGAAGAGCGCATACAGTCCGACCGCGCCGACGACGCCGAGCAGCGTCGACCCTGCGTTGCGGAAGATGACGTAGAGTCCGATCGCGACCAGCGCGAGCGAGATCATCTCGAGGAAGAGCTCAGCGTAGATCACGAGAAGGATCTGCGCCGGTTGCATCCCCGCTTCCGTCATGATGAGATAGCGCGCGGGCTCGGCGCCCGTCTTGTTGGGCGTGATCGATGCGCCAAAATCGCCGCCCGCGCTCGCGCGTACGGCGAGGCGATACGACATCGGGATGCGCATCGCGGTGGCGCTGAGCCACACCTTCGCGCCGCGCGCGAGGAGCTCGCTGAGCGCGAGACAGAGGAGGACGCCATGCGCGCCGACGTCCATCGAGACGGCCGCATGCTGCTTCGGCCACGTCGAGAGGACGATGTACAGCGACACGCCGATCGCCGCCACGAAGGAGGCGATCGCGAAGATCCAGCGCTTGGCGCTCACGGCTGCTCCGCCAAGCGGCTACTCGCACTCCCAGCGTACGGTGATCGAGAGATCGGAACCGTGCCGCTTCCCGATGCCGATGCGCGAGAAATGGCTCGCGGTGAGGGAGCCGATGCGACCGATGGGATCGGTGATCGTCGCGCTACCACGTCCGTCGCCGTACGTCTGATTCCGCACGACGAACTGGAGATTCGAGACCCGCGGTCCGGCGTGTCTGCCGACGATGCCGCTCTTCACGGGAAGCGTTCCTTCCGACGGCTTGATGATCTCGAACGACACCTGCTCGTTTCGCCCGATGGCCTCGACCTTCGTCGTCGGCGAGCTGGCGTCGCCACCATAGGAGCACGTCGCACGTCCCACGAGCGCGCCGTCGAAGTGAATCTTGCCGGTGACGGTCATCGACACGGTCGTGCCCGTGGGCGCGCGCGAGATCGCTTTGGCGGAGGCGGTCGCGGCCGAGTCGCTGAGCGTATCGGCGCGCGCACCGGGCTTCCTGTCCTTCGCGCATCCGGCGAGCGGGCTCAACGCGATGGCGATCGCCATCGCGCTTACAATCGTACGCGGTATCACGTGGCGTCCTTGCGGGCAGGGATGGTGATGATCTCGACGCGGTCCTTCTCGAGCAGCGGCACCGCGATGTGCATGCGCCGGGTGTCGATGCCGATGTCCGCGGGCGACGGGAGATTGCGGATGGCCGAGCGTACGTTGCCGTCGCGGATGGAGACGGTGGAGTCGGCCCAGCTGGTGACGATGAGGCGCCGGTCGGCGAGAAGCTCGACGCCATCGTACTCGCCGGAGCCATAACCAATGATGAACGGCTGCGCGGTGCCAGGGCGCCAGGCGAGGATCTGCGGAACCTTGTTGGATGGAACGACGATGAAGCGATTCCCCGACTTGTCCCAGACGATGCCGTTGGGCGACTCGAGCGAGTCGGTCGCGAGGGCAATCGTCGCCTTGTGCGCGGCGTCGATGCGGAAGATGCGGTCGGAGCCGGCGACGTGCGTCATCGAGTCGCCCTTCAGTCCACTGTCGGTTACGTACAGCGCGCCGTCGCCACCGACGCAGATGTCGTTGAGGAAGAGCGCGTGGAACGATGAGAGATCGACCGTCGCGACCGTTGCGCCCGTGCGCACGTTGAATGCGCGCACCGCATCGATGTCGGCGACCCAGAGCGTGTCGCCGATGAGTGCGAGTCCCTTGGGGGAGTTGAGCGTCACGCCGTCGCGCCCGCCGGCGATGAGCATCAGCGAGTCGATCGTCCCATCCGGCTTCATGCGCGAGATGAAGCCGTTGTTCTTCTTTTTGTCGGTGGGGCTGCCGTTGATATTCGAGACGTAGAAGACGTCGTTCGCGGAATCGTAGCGCGCGGATTCCGGCGCCTTGAAGCCGCTTGTGGTCGCAGCGAGCCCGGGAGCCGTGGTATCGATCACGGGCCCCTTGGCAACCGTCTTTGGAGCCTCCTTCTCGCCCCCGCACGCCAGTGCCGCGAGCATCGCTGTAGCCACGAGCGCGCGTCCGGCATTTCCGCCGCACATCATATGTTCGTTCCGGGTGTGAGTGTTGTGTGTGGAAGTAGCGGGGTACGCGCACGCGAGTCAAGTTCCGCCATGCGCAACCGCATCCCCATGTCGCTCGCCGTTGCCCTCGCGTCATTCGCCACGTCCGCTCTCAGTGCACAGGGGTGCCCGGTCTCGCGCGCATACTGGCCAACGGCAGGGTGGAAGAGCTCCGCACCGTCCGCTCAGGGAGTCGACTCGGCGATGCTCGATTCAGCCCTCACGATGTTCGGAAAGACGAGGGCCGAGGTGTACGCGGTGGTCGTCACTCGGCACGGTACATCGTGGGCGAGCGCGACTATCACGATCGGGATTCCGCCGAGCGCTTCGACATGCGTTCGGCGACGAAGACCGTCGTCTCGATGCTCACGGGGATCGCGATCGACAGGAAGGCCATCCACGGCATCGATGAGCACGTGTCGACCTACTTTCCGGAGTTTTTCGCGAGCGACACGGACGCGCAGAAGAAGAACATCACGGTGCGCCACCTGCTGACGATGACGTCGGGGTGTACTGGGAGGAGGGGCATGGCTCGGAGATCCTGAACTATCAGCGTAGCTGGCGAGTCGCGATTCTGTCGCAGCGCATGATCTCGCAGCCGGGCGCGCGTTTCAACTACACGTCGGGTGGTGCGCATCTCTTGTCCACGATCCTCACGCGCGCGACGCACGAGTCGACGGTCGCCTTCGCGAACGAGGCGCTGTTCGGCAAGCTCGGCTTCCAGCTGCCGCTGCTCGACTGGTCGACGGATCCGCTGGGGGTGAACGTCGGCGGCGCAGGGTTGAAGCTGAGCGCGCGGGAGATGGCGAAGCTCGGCTATCTCTATCTCAACGGCGGCTGCTGGGACGGCGTACCGATTGTGTCGGCCAAGTGGGTCGCGCAATCGACGAAGAAGTGGAGCGATCCCGGGAAGAACACGGCGGGGTACGGATTCATGTGGTGGCTGAGCAAGTCGGTGCCGGGTGCATACACGGCGATCGGGGCGGGGGGCAATACATTTTCGTCGATCCGCAGCGGGATGCGGTCATCGCGATCGCCGCTGATCCTGTCGGCGACGGGGGGCATTTCGAGATACTGAAGTCGCTGGTGATCCCGGCGATGCATTGAGCGAGGGTTGATTCGCAGCCTTCACTTCACTCACGGCGAACGAGGAAGTCGCAGATGAGATTCTCCGGCACGATTATGAAGGCGTCGCTCGCGCTGCTGTGCAGCGTGGCGCTCGCCGGTGGCGCGGGCGCGCAGAAGGCACGTGCGCGCGGCTATCTCTTCATCGTGGGGGGCGGCCCGCAGCCGCCGGAGCTGATCCAGCGCTTCTTCGATCTCGCCGGCGGCAAGAAGGGGAAGATCGTCGTGTTCGCGATGGCGAGCAGCGAGGGGAAGCAGAGTGGCGAGGAGAAGGCCGACGATCTCCGCAAGCTCGGCACGGATGCGCACGCGTATTACATCGATCAGAGCGAGGCGAACTCCGACTCGATGGTGAAGAACATGGAGGGCGTCACCGGCGTCTGGTTCGGGGGTGGCGATCAGGTGCTGCTCACCAAGGCGCTGTTGGGCACGCGCGTCGAGAAGGCGATTCACGATCGCTACGCGAAGGGCGCGGTGGTCGGCGGCACGTCGGCGGGCGCGGCGGTGATGTCGAACCCGATGCTCACGGGAGAGGAGCGACATCAGGGAGGCGTTCGTCCGCCGTCCGATTCGAGCGACCATTTCATGACGATCGCGCGCGACAACGTGGAGCTCGTGCCGGGCTTCGGGATGATCAAGGGAGCGCTGATCGACCAGCACTTCACGCGTCGGAAGCGGCATAACCGCTTCATCAGCGTCGTGCTCGAGACTCCGCCGCATCTGGGCGCCGGCATCGACGAGTCGACCGCGCTCATCGTGAATCCCGATGGCCATTGGACGGTGCTCGGCGAGAGCGTGGTGTCGATCTACGACGCGCGCCACGCGACGATCACGAAGGTCGGCGCACCGGTGCTCGGCGAATCGGGGCTGATCCTGAGCGTACTGCCGTCGGGAAGCAGCTACTATCCGGCAACGGGGAAGGTCGTGCTACCGAAGTAGGTCATGTGGGAACGCCAACTGCTTCTGGAAAAGCGACAAAAAACGGAGGACGGCCCTCGTTTCACAAATATCACGCTTCTGACTCAGCACTGCCTTATGCGCTGGTTTACTCGTTCACTCGAACCTTCACGACCACGATGACTACGACTTCCGATACACTCGACGCTCTGCGCTATCCCATCGGTCGATTCATTGTCCCCGAGAGGATCTCGGCGGAAGAGACGCAGAAGCACATCGAAGAGATTGCCGCGGCGCCGGCGGCGCTGCGGGCGGCGGTGAAGGGGTTGAGCGAGGCGCGGCTCGATCAGCCGTATCGTCCGGGTGGCTGGACGATCCGGCAGGTGGTGCACCATTTGCCGGATAGTCACCTGAATGCGTACCTCAGGATGAAGCTCGCGCTCACGGAGGATGAGCCGGTGGTTACGCCCTATATGGAAGACCGTTGGGCGGAGCTGCCTGATTCTCGCACCGTGGCGGTGGAGACTTCGTTGCGGCTCTTCGAGTCGGTGCAGGAGCGGTGGGTCGCGATCATGCGATCGATGACCGACGCGCAGTGGCAGCGCGCCTACAGGCATCCGGTGCTGGGACGGTATCCGCTCGACCGCCAGGCCGCGCTGTATGCGTGGCACGGCAAGCATCACGTGGCGCACATCGAGCACGCCACGTGATGTGATGGCGCGCTAGGGAGCGCGCCGGGTGCCGCCGCGAATCAGGCGAATCAGGAAGATCAGGACGATCGCGCCGATGAAAGCGACGAAGATCGTGCCTGCGAGCCCTCCGATTGGTGAGCTGGCGCCGAGTTGAGCGAAGAGCCATCCGCCGATGAACGCGCCGACGATGCCGATGACGATGTCACCGATGATTCCGTAGCCGACGCCGCCTACGACGAGCGAGGCAAGAACACCGGCGACCAGCCCGACGACGAGCCACCAAATAATTGGTTGCATGGAGATTGTCTCCTCAAGGAGTTCGTGAAACAGTTCACGAGCTCAGAGCGAGGCAACTCGCGTGCCTTACCCGTTGGGAGGAGTCCCCGCGAGTGCGTCGAGAGACGCCATCCCCATGGCGTGATAGCCTTTATCGACGTAGACGACGCTGCCGGTGATTCCGCTGGCGAGTGGGCTCGCGAGGAATGCCGCGGTGTTTCCGACTTCCCTGGCGGTGAGCGGCTCGGGGAGGGGCGCGTTGGCCGAGACGTAGCTGACCATCTTCTCGATGATGCCGATCGCGCTGGCTGCGCGCGATGCGAGCGGGCCGGCGGAGATCGTGTTGACGCGGAGGCCGAAGCGCCGGCCGGCCTCGTAGGCGAGCACGCGTGTGTCGCTCTCGAGAGCGGCTTTCGCGGATGACATGCCGCCGCCATACCCGGGAATCACGCGCTCGCTCGCCATGTAGGTGAGGGAGAGTACGGAGCCGCCGGCGCGCATGAGTGGCCCGAGGCGACTGACCATGGCGACGAGCGAGTAGGCGCTGACGCTGAGCGCGGTGAGGTAGCCGTCGCGGCTCGTGTCGAGGAGCGCCTTCTTTACCTCGGGGCCATTCGCGAGCGAGTGGACGACGATGTCGAGCGGCTTGGCGCCGTGGTCGGCGACGAGCTTCGTCGCGAGGCCATCGATGGAGAAGTCGCCGACTTCGGCGTAGCGCCTGCTGGTACGGATCGATTCGGGGGCGCCGTCGAGCGTGGTGTAGGCGGCGTCGAGCGGGTAGATCGATTCGAAAGCGAACTTCCCGCCGGTGGAGAGCTCGAGCGACTCGTCCATCTTTCCGCGCTCGAGGAGGTTTTGGAAGATATTGAGCGCCGGCGGCCACGTGCCGACCACCACCGAGGCCCCCGCCTCGGCGAGTGCCTTCGCGATGGCGAAACCATAGCCTGCGTCGTCCGCGACGCCGGCGACGAGAGCGCGTTTGCCTTTGAGATCGATGTTCAGCATATCGGCTGCGTCCGTTGGCTGGAGTCCGTGCGCAGCGTATCGCGCCGCGGCAAAGTAGCTTACACCAGAGCCCACCAGTCTACCAGCAATGACCGCAATTACAACGATCGCCACGCCCGAGCCACTCTCATCGACGATCGGCCCGCGTTTCGCGCGCGGACTGTGGCGTATCGCCGCCGCGGACGCCTCGTCGGGGAACGAGGTCGAGCTGATGCGCGATGGCACGCAGATCTTCGCGGCCATGATCGAGGCGATCGAGCAGGCGCGTGAGACGGTTGTGCTCGAATCGTACATCGTAAACAGCGACAGTGTCGGAGAGCGATTCGCTGAGGCGCTGATCGCGGCCGCGGCGCGCGGCGTGAAGGTGCGCCTGATCGCCGACTGGATCGGGAGTTGGGTCACCTCGCGCGCGTATTGGCGGAAGCTCCGCGACGGGAAGGTGGAGGTTCGCATCTTCAATCCCCCCGGATTTCGGGCGTGGCTCGGTCTCGTGCCGCGCGATCACCGCAAGCTGCTCGCAGTAGATCAGCACGTGGCGATCACGGGCGGCATCGGACTCTCCGAGGAATGGTCGGGGTTTGTGAAGCGGAAGAAGAAAGCGCCGTGGCGTGACACCGCGGTGCTGATCCGCGGGCCGGCGGCCGAGGATATGGCGCGGGCGTTCGAGACGATGTGGAAGCGCGCGAACTTCGAGGAGCGTCGCGCGGCGCGTCGGCACATCGTGCGGCGCGCGCGGAATACGGACACGGCGCCGGGACAGACGGCGGGCGCGGTGGTCGGGATCATCGAGGGGGAGCCGTGGCGGCTGCGCGTCGCGCGCGCGCTGCAGATCCAGTCGGTGAGTGCCGAAAAGACGATCTGGATCGCGAGCGCATACTTCTATCCATCCGGCGCGGAGATCGAGGCACTGTGCGGCGCGGCGCTCGATGGTGTGGACGTGCGCGTGCTGGTGCCGAGCAGGTACGATCATCCGTGGGTGCGCATGCTGACGCGGAGTGTGTACAAGCAGCTGCTGCGGAACGGCGTGCGGATCTTCGAGTGGAACGGGATCATGATGCACGCGAAGACGAGCGTGATCGATGGCCGCTGGGTGCGCGTGGGCTCGACGGACTTCAATCCGCTGGGCGTCGCGATCAACTACGAGCTCGATGCGGTGATCGAGAGTGTCGAGCTGGGGAAGGCGGCGGAGGACATGTTCCTGCGCGATCTCGAGGAGTCGACGGAGATCAAGAACGTGTCTCGAGCGGAAGCGACGAAGACGTCGAGCGCGAGGCTGTAGCGCGCGAGGCTTGGCAGTTCGCGATCCGGTATCTTTCGCGCTATGAAAGCCGGGATCTTCGTGGTCGCGGAGTTGAGCGATCCGGTGCGCGAGCAGATACTCGAGGTGCAGCGGTGGGCCGACCCGCGCCTCGCCGCAGGAACGCCGCCGCACGTGACGATGGTGGGATCGTCGGGCGTGGGTCCGCTGCCGCTCGGCACGCCGGTGGAGCTGCTGCGCGAGAAGATCGAGCCGATCACGCGCGAGACGGCGCCGATCACAATGAAGTTCGAGCGTCCGCATCGCTTCATGCAGACGGACATCATCGTGCTCCCGCTGGATCCGCATGGTCCGCTGCGCGTGCTGCACGAGCGCGTGGCGCAGACGGGGCTGCCGTTCGAGCGTGCGCGATTCCAGTTCTCACCGCATGCGACGCTGAGCTTCTATCCGCGAATGAACCCCGAGATGCTGAAGCGGTTGTTAGCGCTGAGGTTCGAGGATGAGGTGGTGATCAGTGGACTGCAGCTCTACTCGACGCCGCATCCGCAGCCGAGTAAGCGGATACTCGATTTGCCGTTGGGTGGCTGATCGCCGGGCGAACCCGACCCACTCGAGCCAAAGCGTGCCAAACTCCGCTGGGTCATCTAGGTGTCGATCTGTCGAATTGAAGTTGGGAGGCGGCCTACAATCCCTTCACCACCGCCGCCTCCAGCTTCTGATCCCCACCCAGTCCCGTATACACGATCTTCCCGCCCTTATCCACCACTACGATGTACGACGTCGCCGGCACCAGATACGCATCCGTCGCGCTCCCATTCGCGTCGAACAGCACCGGGTGCGTGTAGCCGTACTTCGTGATGTACTTCTGCACTCGCTCCGGCGACTCGTTCACCGAAACGGCCACCGAGATGAACGTCACCTTGCCCTGGTACTTTTTCACGAGCGACAGTAGCTGCGGCTCGAGCTCCTTGCAGTTGCCACACCACAGCGCCCAGAACTCGAGCACCACCGGGCCCTTCCCCAAATAGCTCGCGAGATCGACGCGCTTCCCGTCGAGCATCTGCACGCTCGCCCCCGGCGCCTTCGTCCCCACCGCGAGCCCCATCGGATCCTGCGCGCGCATGGCCGGCGCGACCATCAACGACATCGCGCCGAGCATCAGCCCAACACTCAATCCCCTCGAAGCAATCTTCACAGCAGCACCTGTCCCATTGTCACGAAGTAGTACTCGGCCGCGCCGATCATCAGCAGCGCGAACAGTCGCTTCACCCACACCATCCACTTGCCGGCCTTCGGCAGTCGCGCAAGTGCACCCGAGAATGTGCCGACTACGATGAGCAGCGTCGTCATCCCGAGCGAGAACACAAACATATAGAGGAAGCCGAGCGTCGCGCTGTGGGTCGTGCCCACCCATGTGAGCACCGCGGCCATCACCGGAGCACCGCACGGCGCCGCGACGACACCCGACGCCGCACCCATCCCGAACGCGCCGCCGAGCCCTCCGCCACTCCCCGCCTCCGACGCTTTACGCATCACCCACGCCGGAATCGGCAGCGGCAGTGCGTCGAGCATCACGAGCGCGAAGAGCAACAGCAGATTCCCCATCGCGAACAGCAGCCATGGATTCGTACTCACGGTTCCGAAGAGCGTTCCCGATAGCCCCGCGAGCACGCCAAGCAGTGCATACACGAGCGCGAGGCCGATCGCATAGCACAGCGTCAACACGAACGGGCGCCAGCGCGATCGCGCTCCGGTACTCTCGCCGCCCACCAAGGCAACGGTGATGGGAATCATTGGATAGATGCACGGCGTCAGGCTCGTCAGCACTCCCGCGCCGAAGAGCAGCGGGAGCGCAAGGAGCGGGCGCGAGAGATCGGGGCTGATCACGATCAGGAAGCGACCGTGAGCAACACCTTCCCCGTCGTCTTCCGCCCCTCGATATCCTCGTGCGCCTTCCGAGCATCGGCGAGCGAATAGTCGTGCTCCGCCCGCACCTTGAGCTCGCCCTTCGCCGCCCAGGCGAACACGTCGCCAGCGCGTCGCAACAGCTCCTCGCGTGTCGAGACGTAATTCCCTAACGTCGGTCGCGTCAGAAACAGCGATCCCTTCGGATTCAGAATCATCGGATCGATGCTCGGCGCCGGTCCGCTCGATCCGCCGAACAGCACCATGTAGCCGCGCGGCTTCAACGAATCGAGACTCTTCATGAACGTCGTCTTTCCCACCGAGTCGTACACCGCGCTCACACCAACGCCGCCCGTGATCCGCCGCGCGGCCTGCTGAAAATCTTCCTTCGTATAGAGCACGATCTCATCCGCGCCCGCCTCGCGCGCGGGTTGTGCTTTCTCCTCAGTCGACGTCGTACCGATGATGCGCGCGCCGATTTTGTGCGCGATCTGCGTCATCAACAGCCCCACTCCACCCGCCGCCGCATGAATCAAAATCCATTCACCCTTCTGCACGCGATAGCAATCAGTGAGCAGAAAGTGCGCGGTCATCCCCTGCAGCAGCAACGCCGCGGCCGTGCGATCGTCGACGCCATCCGGAATCGGCACGAGCCGCTGCGCCGGCAGCGCCACCAACTCGGCGTATCCACCCTTGATCATCACCCAGCCCATGCGGTCGCCCACGTTCACGTCAGTGACGCCGCTGCCGAGCCGCTCGACGATCCCCACGCCCTCGACGCCCGGAATGAAGGGGAGCGGATTCGGATACGTGCCCATCCGCTGGTACACATCCGTGAAGTTGACCCCCGCGACGCGCACGCGAACGAGCACCTCGCCGGCGCCGGGCATCGGATCGGGGAGATCGCCGTACCCGAGCACTTCCGGTCCACCATACCGCGTGATCTGAATCCCCCGCATCGAGCTACTCCTGGTCATTAGGCTGCCCAATCGAGGGCCTATGTCTTGCGAAAGCTAGCCCGCGGTCGCCCACGGCCGCGATTCGCATATCTTTCCTCGCGCGTGTCTGCTCCGCGATCCGCGTTTTTCCCGAACTTCGTAAATGGCCCCCAACACAACCCGGCGACGCTCGACCAAGGTCACGACACCACGCCCGCCGGCGCCGGTGGTCATCGAATGCGTCTCACCTGAGCTCGACTCCGGACGCTACCCAGTCAAGCGGATCGTCGGCGACACCTTCGAAGTCCGCGCCGACATCCTGAAGGACGGCCACGACCTCCTCGCCGCTCGCATCAGGTACAGCGGTCCCGCCGACGGCGAATGGCACTTCGTCCCGATGTTCTACGATCCAAACGCTGATCAGTGGGCCGGCGGTTTCCGCGTCGACCGGGTCGGCCGGTGGAGCTACACGGTCGAATCGTGGACCGATCGCTTCGGCACCTGGCGCAGCGAGATTCAGAAAAAGATCGGCGCGGGGCAGGACGTCTCATCCGAGCTCGTCGAGGGCGCTGAGCTCGTCGACGCGGCCGCCCGCCGCGCACGATTCGGCGAGGTGCGCAACGAGCTTCGCGCCGCAGCGCTTCTCATCCGCGACTCGCGCATCTCGGGCGCCGAGCGCGTCGCCGCAGCGCTCGACGCAGAGCTGCACTCCCTGCTCGACGACAGCTACGCGCCGCCGGATCTCACCTGCTACGTACGCGAGCTCGAGGTGTGGGTCGACCGCGAGCGCGCCGCCTTCGCGTCGTGGTACGAGCTCTTCCCGCGCTCGCAGACCACCGACCCCGAGCGCCACGGCACCTTCCTGAGCACCGCGTTCGCCCTGCCGCGCATCGCCGAGCTCGGCTTCGATGTCGTCTATCTCCCGCCGGTTCATCCTGTCGGCATCTCGGCGCGCAAGGGACCGAACAACTCCCTCGCTGCCGGCCCGAACGATCCCGGCAGCCCGTGGGCCATCGGCAACGTCGCCGGCGGACACTCGGCGGTCGAGCCCAGGCTCGGTACCATAGAGGACTTCGACACTCTCGTCGCCACAGCCACGGAGCTCGGGCTCGAGATCGCGCTCGACTACGCATTGCAGTGCTCACCCGATCATCCGTGGCTCAAGCAGCATCCCGAATGGTTCTTCGTGCGCCCCGACGGCACGATCAAGTACGCCGAGAATCCGCCGAAGAAGTATCAGGACATCTATCCGCTCAACTTCTGGTGCGACGATCGCGAAGGGCTCTGGAACGCCTGCCGCGACATCCTGACGTTCTGGATCGAACACGGCGTGCGCACCTTCCGCGTCGACAACCCGCACACGAAGCCGTTCGCGTTCTGGGAGTGGGTGATCACCGAGATTCACGCGAAGCATCCGGACATCGTCTTCCTCGCCGAGGCGTTCACGCGCCCGCGCACGATGAAGCTGCTAGCCAAGATCGGCTTCTCCCAGTCGTACACGTACTTCACCTGGAAGAACACCGACGTCGAGCTGCGCTCCTGGTGGGCCGAGATGCACAACGAGCACTCGCTCGAGTACATGCGCGGCAATCTCTTCGCGAACACGCCGGACATTCTCCACGAATATCTGCAGCACTTCGGCCGTCCGGCCTTTCGCGTGCGCCTCCTGCTCGCGGCCACGATGTCGCCGCTGTTCGGCATCTACAGCGGCTTCGAGCTCAGCGAGAACGAACCGGTACGCCCGGGCAGCGAGGAATATCTCGATTCCGAGAAATATCAGCTTCGCGTGCGAGACTGGAACACGGCCGGGAATCTCAACGCGGAGATCAAGCTCCTCAACGCCATTCGCCGCGACAACTCTGCGCTGCAGCGCATGGACAATCTCATCTTCCGCGACTCCGAGAATCCGCAGATC
>JALYSW010000036.1 GCA_030854615.1 Gemmatimonadota bacterium | reverse complement strand
CGCCGCTGGTCATCGTGCGTCTATTCCGCGATCAGTGCACGGTGAGCATCGATAGCTCGGGCGCGCTGCTCCATCGCCGTGGCTATCGCCTCGCCACCGCGAAGGCGCCGTTGCGCGAGACGCTCGGCGCCGCGCTCCTGCTCGCGAGCGGATGGGATCCGAAGTCGCCGCTGGTGGATCCGCTGTGCGGCGCGGGGACGATTCCGATCGAGGCGGCGTTGATGGCGCGACGGATTCCACCGGGACTCTCGCGTGACTTCGCGTTCATGCGGTGGCCGGGCTTTCACCAGCCCACGTGGAAGAAGGTGCTCGACGAGGCGCGCGCGCAGATCCTTCCCGCGGCTCCCGCGCCGATCCTCGGCTCCGACCGCGATGCCGGCGCGATCGTCGCCTCGCGCGCGAATGCCGAGCGCGCGGGAGTGACGGCGGACATCGTGTTCGAGGAGAAGGTCATTTCGCGCATTGTGCCTCCGGCCGATGCAGCTCCGGGGGCGATCGTCACGAATCCACCGTACGGCGTGCGCGTCGGCGATCGTGACGCGCTGCGCAATCTCTACGCGCAGCTCGGGACGGTCGCACGCGAGCGCTTCGCCGGCTGGCCGCTCACCGTGCTCTCCGCCGACCCGCGCCTCGACAGCCAGATCGGCGGAACGATGGAGAAGGTTCTCGCGACGAAGAACGGCGGCATCGCGGTGCGCGCGATGCGTTCGACTACTTGATCCAGCCGACCCAGCTCGCGACAAGTGCGACGGCGGAGCCGCTCATGATGAGTGCTGCCAGGCCGCCGAGCGTGTTGAGCGTCCAGCCATTCCTGAAGCTCCCCATCACCTTCGAGTTGTTGCAGATCATGAGCACGATGATGATGAGCGGTGGCGCGAGAATTCCGTTGATCACGGCGGACCAGAGCAGCAGCCGGATTGGATCGATCGGCGAGAAGGTCAGCGCGACGCCGATCAGCATCGAGGCCGCGATCACGATGTAGAAGTTCCGGGCTTGATGCGGCTTCGCGTCCATCCCGCGCCGCCACGCCGCCGCTTCGGCAACTGCGTACGCCGCGGACCCTGCGAGCACGGGCACGCCGAGCAGGCCGGTACCCACGAGTCCCGCCGTGAAGAGAAAGGCCGCGGCCTTTCCGGTCACGGGCTCGAGCGCCGTCGCGGCTTCCGCGGCCGTCTGCACGTTCGTGTGTCCGTGTGCGTGTAGCGTCGCGCCTGCGGTGAGAATGATGAAGTACATCACGAAGTTCGAAACGATCATCCCCGCGACCACATCGGTGCGAGCACCGCGAAGCTCGCGTTCGAGCGAGCGCCGCGGACGATCTCCGATCTCGTGATTGAGTGCCTCGTCGGCCTCGACCTCCTGTGCCGCCTGCCAGAAGAAGAGGTAGGGGCTGATCGTCGTCCCCATGATCGCGACGAACGTGAAGAGGTAGTCCTTCTTTATCGAGAGCTCGGGGAGAAACGTCCCCTTCAGGACGTCGAACCACACGGGCTTCGCCAGAAACGCGGCGACGACGTACGCAAACAGCACGAGCGTCAGCCACTTGAAGATCTTGAGCAGGAGCGCGTACGAGCCGTACATCAGGAAGAGCAGGATGGTCAGCGCGAATACGGGGACGAAGTAGCCGCGCTTGATGTTGGTGAGGAGCTCCGCGCCCGCGGCCATTCCGGAGAGATCGGCCGCGATGTTGATCGTATTGCCGACGAGCAGCAGGCCACAGGCGAACCAGAGGAGCCAGGGCGGATAGTGTTTCCGGAGTACGGCGGCGAGCCCTCGCCGTGTGACGAGGCCGAGTCGCGCGCACATGAGCTGGACGCCGACCATGAGGGGGAAACTGAGGAGTGCCGTCCAGAGCAGGCCATAGCCGAAGGCGGCTCCTGCCTGAGAGTAGGTGGAGATTCCGGACGGATCATCGTCGGCGGCACCGGTGACGAGTCCCGGCCCGAGATCGCCGAGGAAGGCGCCGATGCCGCGAGTGCTCTTCTTGTGTCCCGTGCCGCGTGGACGCTTCTTTGCGCGGCGCTCGTCGTCGGCCTGCCTCGTCGTCATCAAGCGCGCAAACGCACGTAGTGAGCCACGCGCGTCAGCCTTCCACCTGATGCACGCGATGCCTGTCGTCGTCTGGGAGCAACATCGACAGGACGACGCTCACGATCCCGACCACGATCGCCCCCCAGAATGCCGCGTGAAAGCCGGCGACGTGGAAATCGATCCCCAGCTTCGATGCCAGCGCGCCCGTCAGCAGCAGCATCACCGCGTTGAGCACGAAGGTGAACAGTCCGAGGGTGAGGATCAGCAGCGGAAACGCGAGGAAGGAGAGCACGGGGCGCACGAACGAATTGAGCACTCCGAAGACGAGCGCGACCCCGGCGAGTCCGATCCAGTTTCCCTGGAAGGTGATTCCGGAGACGAGACGCGTCGCGGCCCACAGTGCGACCGCGGTGATGACGATTCGCATGAGAAACTTCATAGCTCCTCCACGGACGAAAATGATGTGGGGAGGTCATCGGCGAGCCCGCGCATACTGCGCAACTCCGGCCACGCGACGGCGACCGCGGTCACTACCAGCACCGTTACGATGCCGCCACCCACGACGGATACTACGGGGCCGAGCAGCGCCGCGCTCGCGCCCGACTCGAATCCGCCGAACTCGTTCGACGTATCGATGAATACGCTGTTGACCGCGGAGACGCGTCCGCGCATCTCGTCGGGCGTGCGCAGCTGCACGAGCGTCTGGCGTACGACGACGCTGATCATGTCGAAGCCGCCCGCGAGGATCAACATCGCGATCGACAGCGGGAAGGAGCGCGAGAGGCCGAAGACAATCGTCGCAAGGCCGAAGCCGGCGACCGCGATGAGAAGCGACCGTCCGGCCTTCCGCATCGGCGCGCGGCCGAGGAGCAGCATGGCAACGAACACCGCGCCGATCGAAGGCGCCGCGCGAAGCCAGCCGAAGCCCTCGGGCCCGACGTGCAGGATGTCTCTGGCGAAGACCGGGAGCAGCGTCGTCGCACCGCCGAAGAGGACCGCGAACAGGTCGAGCGTGATCGCCGCGAGGATCACCTTCGTGTGCCAGACGAAGCGCACGCCGCCGAGCAGCGTCTGCATGTTCACGGCCTTCCGCGCGCGCGCCACCTGTTGCCCGCGCACCTGCGTGAGGCAGATGACGAAGACCATCATGAGCGCGGCGTCGATGACGTATACCATGCCCGCGTGGTGCCGCCACGCGATGATCAATCCGCCGAGCGTCGGACCGACGACGCTCGCGAGCTGCCAGCCCACGCTGTTCCACGTCACGGCATTCGCGAACTTTTCCGCAGGGACGAGCTGCGGAAGGAGCGCGGCAATTGCCGGGCGATGGAAGGCGAGCGCCACGCCAATGACGAAGAGCGTGAGGTAAATGAGCGGGATCGGCGCGACGGTAAACGAGATCACGGCGAGCGCGAGGGAACCGACGATGAGCAGGAGCAGTGAGAGCACCGCGATGCGCTTGCGGTCGAAGCGATCGGCGGCGTGGCCGGCGGGGAGGGCGAGGAGGATGATCGGGACGACCTGCACGAGCCCGACGAATCCGAGCGCGAGCGCGCGATTCGTGCGCTCGTAGAGCTCCCAGCCGATCGCGACATCGATCATCTGCGACCCCATGCTGGCGGCGAGCCGTCCGGCGAGAAAATAGCGGTAGTCGGGGTAGCGCAGCGCCGCGTACGGGTCGTGATTCTGCGCCTCAGCGGAGGCTGGCATCGCGGTAGACGTCGTGTCCGTCGAGAAGGGTGAGAATCACGTGTGTCTTCGAGATCTGGTCGGGCGGGATGGCGAAGAGGTCGTGATCGAGTACGATGAGGTCTGCAGCTTTGCCGACGGTGATCGAGCCGGTGATCTTCTCGTCGAAGGCGAGGCGCGCGCCGACGATCGTATACGCGGCGATCATCGTCTCGAGTGAGACGCGCTCCCTCGGCAGCCACGGAACGCACGCGATCGTGGCGGCGGGGTCGCAGCGCGTGACGCCCACCTCAATGGCCTCGAGCGGATTGAGCGACGACACGCCCCAGTCGCTGCCGCCGACGATCGTGCCCCCCGCAGCCTGCACGTCGCCGAGCGGATAGAGACGACTCGAGCGCTCGGGGCCGAGAATGGGCTCGGTGAGATCGCTGATGTAGCTGTCGCGGTAGGCCCAGAGCGCCTGGAAGTTCGCGAACACGCCGAGCTTTTTGAAGCGCGGGAGATCGAGGGTATCGATCATCTCGAGGTGCGCAATGTGGTCGCGCGCATCGCGGGCGCCGTTGGCGCGCTGGGCGGCTTCGATCGCGTCGAGCGACATGCGCACGGCGCGGTCGCCGATCGCGTGCACGTGAATCTGGAAACCGGCCTTGTCGAGCGCGATGGCGAGCGAGTCGAAGCCGGCGGGAGTGAAATTCGCGGGGCCGCGATCGTGGGTGTCGAGATAGGGCTCGAGGAGCGCCGAGGTGTGTGACTCGATGACGCCATCGGCGAAGATCTTGGCGCCGGTGGCGCGCACACGCTTGCCGGCGAACTGGTCGCGCAGTCGGAGCATCTGCGGAAGCTGCGAGACGCCTGCAGCG
>JALYSW010000021.1 GCA_030854615.1 Gemmatimonadota bacterium | reverse complement strand
CTTGACCGCCGCGAGCCGCTCGGGACGGATGACGCAGGTAATGAGCTTCATGGGTCCCCTGGCATGAACGAAAAGCGCCCCGAAAATGCCGGGGCGGTGATGGTGTTCTCACGCTACGAGCGCCCTGGAGGAGTGTCAAGAGAATTGCCCGTCAACGAAAACTCCTGGTGCGTTCTGCCTAGCCATCTGGCCAACGATGCCCGTGGCTAGCGTACCCGGAATGCGAGCGGCTGCAGTACTGCTCGCCGCCACCCTGGCTTACGCCGCGCACTCCGCCGACCGGCTCTCGGTACGAATCGACGGCGTCTGGGTCGACTGGTGGAGTGCCGACCACACGCCTGCGCAATGGAGCGCGCCGCTTCCGCTCCTCGCCTCCGCGGTGCAATGGCATCCGGGATCGCGCGGCGTCGAGTGGGGCGAGGCCGAGCTCTCGTCTACCGGCGAAGGGTGGCGCACGCGACTCATTGTCGTGCGCATCAATCCGCGCGAGCAGCGGTTTGCGCTGCAGCTCGCGCAGGGCGTCGCCTTTTCGCCATCATGGACGATCGAGAGTGCCGGCGACACGACGGCGGTCGCCGTCAACACCGAGGAGTTCAAGCACGCGCAGCCGTGGGGATGGCTCGTGAACGGCGGCACCGAGCTCGCGCCTCGGGGAGTCGGCCCACTCTCGATGGCATTCCTGATGGACTCGAGCGGCGGCGCACGACTCGTTCCCGCCGACTCGATCGCGCACGCACGGGCCGGCGGCGGCATCGCCTACGCGTTCCAGGCCTACCCCACCCTCCTCGACGGCGACGGAGCCGTCCCGAAACCGCTCCTCACCTCCGGGCTCGGCGTCGACCTCAAGCATCGCGACAGTCGCGTCGCGATCGGTGAGCTGCGCGACGGGCGCGTGCTCATCGCGGTCACGCGCCTCAATGCGCTCGGCGATGCGGCGGCGAAGATTCCGTCTGGTCTCACCGTTCCGGAGATGGCCGCGCTGATGGGTGCGCTCGGCTGCCGCCGAGCGGTATCGCTGGATGGCGGGATCTCGGGGCAGCTGGCGGTTCGCGAGGCGCGCGGGACGGTGCACAGATGGACCGCGTGGCGGCTCGTCCCCCTTGGCCTCGTCGTTCTCGACCGTCCGACCGCTTCTACCGTGCGCTGACGCCTTACATATAGAGGGGTGCTCTTGCCGCACCCCGTCGTTCGACACAGATATGTGCATCCTCCCGAGGAGCTTTACATGCGTTGCCGTCTCGTGATCTCTGGAGCGCTCGGAGCGCTCGTGTTCGTTGCCTCGCCGATGACGGCGCAGGGCATTCTCGGCAAGATCAAGGATCGCGCACGCACGGAGGTCGACCGCAAGGAGGACGCTGCGATCGACGCCGTTGTGAAATCCGTCACCTGCGCCGTCACAGACAAGGCATGCATCAAGAAGGCGCACGATGCGGGCGCGCCGGTGAAGGTCACCGACAAGAGCGGAAAGCCCGTCTCCAGCGCCGATTCAGCCGCAGCGATCAGCGCAGCGGTCGCGCAGGCGGCCTCGATCTCCGCCGACGACACGCCTGCTGGCGGCGCGCCGGGCGGCTACCCCGGGATCGCACCAACGAGCTCACCCTCCGCATCAGGCGGAGCGCCGGGTGTCGGCGCATGGGCCGACTACGATTTCGTCCCCGGAAATCGCACGATGTTCTACGAGGATTTCTCTGGAGAAGACGTCGGTGATTTTCCAGCCCGGATGAAGCTGAGCAATGGCAACGTCGAGGTCGCGAACGTCAAGGGACAGAAGATGCTTCGTACCGCGGAACCCGCGCTCGTCTACGTCGTCTTCACAGAGAAGCTCCCAGACCGCTTCACGATCGAGCTGAACATGCACACGCCGACGGTCGCGACTCCGATGGCGATCTACACCTCGGGTGGCAACAAGAATCGAATCGGTTGCTATCCGAACTCGGCGTACGTGCACGCCGAGGCGAAATCGGAGTCGAAAGCGCCGGGCAACAACACGACCGGCTTCTTCAACTGCCGATTCACCGTCGACACGCGCTACGTGCGCGGCTACATCGACAGCACGCGCACTGCGAACGCGCCCGGCGTGACCTTCGCGCGAACGGACACTCTCTTCATTGAGCTCCCTGGCGGCACGAAAAACGACCCCACGCTCGTGAGCAGCATTCGCGTTGCCGAGGGAGGGAAGAAGCTCTACGACCTGATCTCGACGAAGGGGCGCGCGGCGACGCAGGGGATTCTCTTCGACGATGGGAGCGACCACATCCGTGGTGAGTCCACCCCCACGCTCGCCGAGATCGCGGACATGCTCAAGACGCATGCTCCGCTCAGCCTGACCATCGAAGGACATACCGACAATGTCGGCACGGCGGCGGCCAACAAGGCGCTGTCCGAGAAACGGGCTTTGGCCGTAAAGCAGTACCTCGTCAGCAAATACGGAATCGCGTCGACGAGAATGAAGACGGTTGGCTACGGCGCGACGAAGCCCGCGTCGCCCAATACGACGCCCGAGGGTCGCCAGAACAACAGTCGCATAGAGCTGGTGAAGCTCTAATCTTCGGCGGCCCTCACCGGGGCGCGACACGTAATCGTCGCTGGAATAGTCACTCGAGTTCCAGTAGATTCACGAGCACAAGCCAGAATGAAAGTACGTGCCGCAGTGCCCGCGACTGAGCAACCCAGCGCGGGCGCTCGACGTTTTGGCGAACCCCCGGCCTACACCAGGAGTAGCGTCATGCCAGCGACCGGACTGAACCCGCGCAAAGCTGCCATTCAGGACATCGCTTCCCGCATCGTGCGAAATACGAACGGGAGCACTGGCAACGGTAGTGGCAACGGTCAGCATCCGACGTCGGAGTACTTCGGCATCAATACCTTCGGCGCCCGACAGATGCGCGCGCGGCTGCCGAAGGAAGTGTTTGCGAAGCTCGTGGGCGCCATCCGTCAGGGGAAGAAGCTCGACGCCGAGATCGCGCCGACCGTCGCGCAGGTCATCAAGGAGTGGGCGATCTCGCGCGGCGTCACGCACTTCACGCACTGGTTCCAGCCGCAGACGGGGCTCACCGCCGAGAAGCACGACGCGTTTCTGTCGTTCGACGACAAGCAGCAGCCGATGGAGTCGTTCTCCGGCGCGCAGCTCA
>JALYSW010000008.1 GCA_030854615.1 Gemmatimonadota bacterium | reverse complement strand
AGCTCGAGGCGAAGCAGCGGATCTTCGCGGGCGAGAAGGGCGTCAAGCTGTACGGCGAGCTCAATAGGCAGAATCTGCACGGCGCGCTGTCGGCGCAGGGCTCGGAGGCGATCTGCCATTCGAAGATTCTCGAGGCGCACGCGGAGCCCGGGCAGATCATCATCGGTTCGGACTCGCACACGCCGCACGCGGGCGCGGTGGGATGCATCGCGTTCGGTGTCGGAACGACGGCGATCTTCAACTCGTGGATCACGAAGGACGTGCGCGTCGAGGTGCCGCCGACGTTCCGCGTGACGCTCCGCGGGAAGAAGCCGCGCAACGTCACCGCGAAGGACTTCATGCTCGAGATCCTGCGCCACCCGTACATCAAGGGCGGCTCGGCGATCGGCCAGATCATCGAATACGCCGGCGACGCGGTCTCGGTGCTGTCGGTGGACGAGCGCGCGACGATGACGAACATGGCAGCGGAGGTCGGCGCCTTCACGGGGATCATCGCGCCAGACGAGAAGACGGTGGAGTATCTCGTCGCGCAGCGCGGGATGACCGCGGAGGCCGCGCGCGCACTGTGCGAAGGGCTCTACTCCGACGAGGGCGCGACGTACGTCGAGGAGATCGAGATCGACGCGTCGACGATCCGTCCGATGATCGCGCTTCCGGGCGATCCGGGGAACGGGATTCACATCGACGAGAAGCACGGCGACGTGCGCATCGACATCGCCTACGCCGGCTCGTGCACCGCTGGAAAGAAGGACGACATGGACATGTACGCGAAGGTCTTCCGCGAGGCGCTCGAGCGCGGCAACAAGGTGGCGAATGGTGTGCGCTGCTACATCCAGTGCGGCTCGCAGGAAGTGTTCGCGTACTGCCGTGCGCAGGGCTACGACGAGGTGTTCGCGGCGGTGGGGGCAACGCTCATCGAGCCGTCGTGCGGCGCGTGCATCAACGCGGGGCCGGGCGTGTCGCGCACGCGCGAGGAAGTCACGATCTCCGCGATCAACCGCAATTTCCCCGGACGCTCGGGGCCAGGCCAGCTCTATCTCGCATCGCCCTACACCGTGGCCGCCTCGGCGATCGCGGGACGGATAGTCGCGTGGGACGCCGATGCACACCAGCTCGCGCATGCATAGCACGAACGCGGGCCGCCATCAGGCGTGCCTGCGTCTGCACGAATCACGATTCACCCATGCGAGGTGAATTCGTAGATGTCGGCGGTGTTCGCCTCTACTACTACGCTGCAGGAAGTGGTGGTGATGGCGAGCCGATCGTGTTTCTGCACGGCTTCCCGACGTCGTCGCACATCTGGCGCGATGTCGTGCCGCTCGTGCCGCCGGGACGACGCGTCGTCGTCATCGATCTGCTCGGCTATGGCCGCAGCGATCGCCCCGAAGGGCGCGACCTGAGCATCAAGGCACATGCTGAGCGCGTGCTCGCGCTACTCAACGTGCTGCGCATCTCCTTCGCGACGATCGTCGGACACGATCTCGGCGGCGGCATCGCGCAGTACCTGGCGGTGCGGTATCCCACTCGCGTCGCGCGGCTCGGGCTCGTCAGCTCGGTCGCTTTCGACAGCTGGCCAACGCGCGAAGTGCGGCTCGTCAAGGCGACGCTGCCGCTCACGCGCTATCTACCCGCGATGTGGGTTGCGTCGGTGCTCCGCTCCGATCTCCTGCGCGGCTATTCCGATGCCCAGCGTGGCGGCCACTCGGTGGACATGTACATCCTTCCGTTCGAGGGAGCGGAAGGGCGCGACACGCTCGTCGAGCATCTCGCCGCACTTGACTCCGGCGAGACGGAGGAGCTCGCGCCGCGGCTCAAGGACATCGTCGCGCCGACGGCGATCATCACCGGCGCGCACGATCCCTTTCTCGGAATCGCCGTGGCGGAGCGGCTGCACGCGGAGATCAAGGGCTCAACGCTCGAGGTCATCTCGGATGTGCGGCACTTCGTCCCCGAGCTCGCGCCGCAGCGCGTTGCGGACGTCATCGCCGATCTCGTGGCGCGATGAGCTCGCGCCTCGAGACGTTCCGCGCGATGGTCGCGCAGCATCCGGACAACGTGCTCGCGCGCTTCGGTCTCGCGAACGAGGCGCTGAAGGAGGGGCTGCACGCCGAGGCAGTGGAGCAGCTGCGCGCGTATCTCTCGGCGTACGACGACGAGGGGAATGGATTCGGGCGGCTGGCGCTCGCGCTCGAGCACCTCGGGCGCGCGGATGAAGCGAAGGACGCGCTGCGCGCGGGGATTGCGGCGGCGCATCGCTTTGGGCATCCGAGCATGGCGGCGGAGTTCGAAGCGCGCCTCGGAGAGATGGACGAGGGGTGAGGCGCGATCCGGGGTCTTGACGTGGGTATCTAGTATGCGCATATTAATTACATAACTATGCGCATAGGATAGACATGTCCAATGGTATCAAGGGCGGAAAAAAGCAGCCCGTCAAGCGTGGCGCCCCCGCAAAGACCGATGAGCGCAAGAAGGGCCGGAAGAAGCCCACGAACCTGTCGCTCGATCCCGAAGCTGTTACCCGCGGCGAACAGTTCGGGAAGCTACACGGCAAGAGCGTTTCGGAGCTGGTCACAGGATTTCTTTATTCGCTACCCGGCGATCCTGGTGCATCCGACATGGTGTCCGAAGAGCTCGCGCCATCCGTGCGCCGTCTTTTTGGTGTAGCGGCCGACAGGGAATCCGATCGAGATGCGTATCGTGCTCATCTCCATGAAAAGTACGGGAGCAAGTAGTTGACCGCCGCGCGAGCACGTTCGAAAAAGCCGATTTTGTTGATCGATACGAACGTCATACTCGACGTCATTCTTGCGCGAATGCCGTGGGCCGACGATGGCGTGCGCGTGCTGGATGCCATCGCCAAGCGGCGCGCTCGCGGATTCATGGCCGCGCATTCGGTTACCACCGCATACTACGTCGTCGAGAAGGCGCGAGGTCGCGCTGTCGCAAATTCGGCCGTCAGCGATTTGCTCGGAACGCTGTCGGTCGTTCCTCTCGAAGATGCCGATTTTGCGCGCGCCATGGCACTGGGTCTTGGCGACTTCGAGGATGCAGTGCAGGTGGCGGCGCACCTGAAGATTGGCGCCGACTATCTGATCACGAGAAACGCGAAAGACTTCAAGGGCGCGCCCGTGGTCACTCTCTCCGCGGGCGAGCTCGTCGCAATTCTCTCCAACTGATGACTACGACGACGCCTAGTGCAGCGCCGCCGTTGCCTTGTTCAGCGCATCCGTCGCGCTCGTGAAGCGCGTCGCGAGATCGTTCATCTCCGCCTGCGCGAGCTGCTGATCGCCCGCACGCGTCGCCTCGTTGATCGAGGGGAAAACCATGTTCGAATATCCGTTGTCCTCGTCGGCGGCGTAGATGAGGTTGCGGAACCATGGGCGCGTCTTCAGTCCCTGCGGACGCGTGAGTGCGCGCTCGACGAGCATCAGCGATGCATTCGTGCGCGTGGCCACCGCCTTCGATGGTGAGCCCTTCGCCAGCACGGAGTCGCGCGCCGCGGCGAACACCGTCGCCGCATGCTCGAGCCCATCGATCGACGCGCTGAGCGCCGTCGCATCGAGGGTCCACTTCTTCGCCGTGGCGTTCTTGAGCGTGGTGCCCATGTGCGTGCGCATGTCGCGCGCGAACTCGGCGTAGTCGTACGGAAGGATCTCGGCGTCCGCGAGGCGCAGCACCATCGCCGCGGCGACGCGGCCGGCGGCGGCGTGATACGCGTACGTCGGATCGCCGAAGGTCGACATCCAGTGATACGAGTCGAACTGCGAGTGGTAGACACCGCCGCGGCCGTGGTAGCCCCAGTCGACGATCGGAATGCCAAAGTGATTGTAGAAGCCGGCGAAGTCCGATCCGCCGCCCGGATCATCCATCTCGGGCTCGGCGCTGTCAGGGACGGCGCCCGTCTTGCGCCACACATCGTAGATCGAGCCGCCGCCGCTCGGGTCGGCGATTTCGCGTGCAACATCGCGCAGCATGGGCCGCAGCGATGGTGATCCGCCGGCGCCGAAATGCGGTCCGTCGGCTGCGCCGTCCTGATTGAGATACGCAACCGCGCCACGCTGCAGACGGAGCGAGTCGTCTTCCACATATTCGGTGGAGCCGAGGAGCCCCCACTCTTCCGCGTCCCACGTGGCGAAGAGGAGGGTGCGCTTCGGCTTCCATCCCTTCTTCACCTCCGCGGCGACGGCGCGCGCGGATTCGAGGATGCTGACGGTGCCGCTGACGTTGTCGCCGGCGCCGGGGCCCCACGCGTCGCGATGTCCGCCGATGATCACGATCTCGTCGGGGAACTCGCTTCCCTTCACGATGCCGAAA
>JALYSW010000394.1 GCA_030854615.1 Gemmatimonadota bacterium | reverse complement strand
CTCTTGCTTGAACTCCGCACTGAAGGTCCGCTTCACGCGTCGTCCAGTCTCACTCTCGCCAGATTGTCTCATGCAACACCTCCGTATCACGTACAGTGAGGTGTCTACTGAACCGGGTCAACTCCACATTCTCAGATTGTTGTCCGTTCCATCCGTCTCCTGTCGTCTCATCCAGCAGTTCGTCGTTGTCGCTGTCGGTAACGGGACGCTAGCCCAGCTTCGCCGCGATGCGCTTGGGTGCCGTGAGCAGATATGCGTCGCGGATGAGATCCGTGATCGTGGGCCAGCTCGGACGGCGGTCGAGGCGAATGCCGAGCCATCCCTTGGGACCGACGTAGGGTGGCGCGAAGTAGCGGTCGGAATCCTCGTGAATGAGCATGTCCTGGATGAGGTGCGTCGACTTGAGCCAGATACACGGGCGGCCGGCGCCGTGGTGGTTATCGGAATCGGCGTACATCGCGAAGATCTTGTTCTTCACGCGAAAGGTCGGCTCGCTCCACGCCTCCACCTCGTGGGCCTCCGGGAGGGCGAGGCAGATCGCGCGGACGCGGTCGATCGGGAGGGTTGGAGCGCGCTTTTCAGGCTTGCGAGCACGGAACTGTGGCATCGCCGGATGTTAACACGGATGACGGGCGTAGTGGTGGCTTTGAGCGCCGCCAATCGTCTGTTTGTCAGTGATATCTAATGAGCGCCGGCGTGGTGCTTCGTGTCGTACAAGCCCGAGGTCGAGGTCTATATGGAGCTCCGCTCATTCGTGCGCACCACCATCGCGTTGTCGACCGCGGTCGCACTCCTGGCGTGTGGTAATCGCGAGGTGGGCACGGATCCCGGAACCGCGGCGCTCGAGGTGGTCGTGAACACACCGTTCGCGCATGCGGGCGCCGTGGCGGTGCACGGGCCCGTGAACACCTTGTACGTGAGCATGACGGACACGTTGCGCGGACTCGTCCCGGGAGAGTACGACGCGCGTGCGGACAACGTCGCGCCATCAGACTCGCTCGTGAGCTTCGTGCTCACTGGCGTCGTCACGGGGAGCCCCGTGATGGTCGAGGTTGCGACGATGCACTCCGTCAGCGCGACGTACGTGATCCGCGGCGGGTCCGGCGCGATGTGGGTGGGGAAGTGGGGATCGACGAATCTCGCCGAGGGCTTCACGTCGCCACAGCTGGCGCAGGGAGCAGCAGCTGCGGCGACCGACACGATCGGTGCCAGTGGCGACTCGATGACCATCTCCGGCATCGCCTTCGACTCGGCCGGCAACATGTGGGCGACCGACTACATCAACCAGCAGATCATCGAGTTCACGCCGGCGCAGCTCGCGAGCGGCGCGTCGACACCCACGGTGGCGATCGCGACGGCGAAGGAGCCGTGGGGAATCGCGTTCGACGCGAGCGGGAATCTCTGGGTGGGTTACTACAACGGGAATAACGTGCTCGAGTACGCGGCGAGCGATGTGAAATCGTGGAGCGGTGCGCTCGCCGATCCGACGCCTTTGCTCACGATCACGACACCGAATGGCCCACTGGGTCTCGCCTTTGATCACAATGGAAGTCTGTGGGTCGCGGGCTTCGACGAGCCGGTCACGTACCAGATCTCGGCGAGCGCGATCGGTGGCGCCGCGAACGGAAGTACCATCGTGCCGACGGACAGTCTGACATCGCCGTATCTCGATCATGGATCCGGGCTCGCGTTCGATCGCGCGGGGAATCTCTGGGAGGGAACGGAGGCCGGATGGGTCGTGGGCTACACGTCGGCGCAGCTTGCGGCGTCGTCGCACGGCAATCCGGAATTTGCGCAGTCCGGCCCTTCGTACTCGTTCGACGGGATCGCCTTCGACAACAGCGGCAACTTGTGGGCGGCGACGGAATCGCCTGATGTCGCGATGTTCTCGCCGGCGCAGCTGGCCAGCGGCGATCTCTCGGCTCCGGCGCGTACGCTGACCGCCGCATCGGGAGACGCGACCTTCGCGCTCTCCTTCAATACGCATGGCGGCGCGCTGCCGATCTCGCCGGCGTTCGGCTTCGGCGGAGTGAGCACGACGCGCCGCGGGCCGCCGCCGACGCCGCATGTTCGCGACGGAAGTCGACCGGGGATGCTCCGGCGCAGGTAGACTTCGGCGTTCCCAATGAGGACGCCCATGGTCGATGACAGGCCGACGCCCCCCGCGAGTGCGCGCGAGGCGTTGATTCCGAAACTCTTCACGACACTCGGATCGTACGATCGTACCCAATTCACCGCCGACGCGATCGCCGGTGTGATCGTGGGCATCGTCGCGCTCCCGCTAGCCATCGCCTTCGCGATCGCGAGCGGCGTGACACCCGACCGTGGCCTCTGGACCGCGATCGTCGCAGGGATGATCATCTCCGCGCTCGGCGGCTCGCGCGTGCAGATCGGCGGACCGACCGGCGCGTTCGTCGTCATCGTGTACGCGATCGTGCAGAAGTACGGCATCGATGGCCTCACGGTCGCCACGCTGATGGC
>JALYSW010000393.1 GCA_030854615.1 Gemmatimonadota bacterium | reverse complement strand
AGAGGTTGTCGCCGGGGCGCAGATCGGGGTTCCACGTCCCTGGATTCGAGGTGCCGTAGAACACCGAATTCGATTCGGGATCGTAGGTTACCCATCCCCACGTCGTCGCGCCGCCGAGCTTCCACTGGTCGCCGCGCCAGCTCGTCACGCCCATGTTCGCGGGCTTCATCGACGCGTAGAACGGCTTGAACGACGAGCCGATCTTCACGTCCTTGTCCGGACCGGTGTTGAACGCCTGCCAGACGATCTTTCCCGTCTTCGCATCGAGCGCCGTCAGCCAGCCGCGCACGCCCATCTCGCCGCCAGAGTTGCCCACGTAGACTTTCCCCTTCACGACGAGTGGTGCCATCGTCATCGTCGATCCCTGGTTCGGATCGGCGAGCTTGGTGCGCCACAGTTGCTTGCCCGTGACCGCATCGACGGCAACGGTAGCGTTGTCGAGCACGTTGTAGATGATCTTGCCGTCGTAGTATGAAGCCCCACGGTTCACATCATCGCAGCACGCCTTGCCGAACGACGTCGGGTCGATCGGCGGCGCATACTCCCACAGCTTCGCCGGACCCGGCTTCGACAGGTCGAATGCAACCAGCTTGTCGGGGTACGGCGTGACGATGTACATTCGGCCACCGACGACGAGGGGCTGCCCCTCGTGTCCATCGGCGATGCCGGTGGTGTAACTCCACGATTCCTTGAGCTGCGCAACGTTGCTCGTCGTAATCTTGTCCAGCTCGCTGTAACGCGTGCTGCCGTAATCATGACCGGGGATCGTCCAGTCGCCTTCCTTCGACCCCGCCGGCAGCATGCTGCTGCTGGTGCTCGAGGTGGCTGGAGCCGGACTTTTCGCGAGCGAGGGCGCTGTCTGAGCCTGTGCAAGGGCGCCGGCGGGCAGAAGTGCCGCGGCCGCGACCGAACAGGCGATCGAGCGCCAGGTATGGCTTCTGGCGAGCATCATCTAAGTCTCCGTGACGGACGCCATTTTCGTATTGCAATGAGCGCACCGTTAGCTCGCTGCTCTGGATTTTTTACATGAACACCCGAGAGAGATGATCCTCCCATACGCCCTTCTGCTCGCCGAAGCAGCCGACTTTACCGTCGTCGATGTCATCCACGAGTACGTCTCGTTCGTCGGGTCGTTCTTCATCATCGGCGCGTCGGCCTTCTATTTCCTGTTGTTGCGACCGTCGTTCGGCCACAACTCGGATGCCATGCGCGTCGCCGCGCGCTCGGCCGCCCGCATTGGCATCGTCGGCGCGCTGCTCCGGCTGTTGTCGATCGGGATGTCGGTGAGCTCGACGATGATGGAGAAGCAGCTGCCGCTCGCCGACGCGCTCACCCGCAGCACGTCGACGATCATCGGCGAGATCGTGACGCTCGTCGCGCTCATCGCTTTCGCCGCTGCCGCGAGCGCATCACGAGATGCGATCGCGATATGGGTTCTCGCGGGGCTCGCGACGCTGGCGATCGCCTTTCGCGCAGTCCTCTCGCCGAAGCTCGAGATCGACGATCTCGTGAATCCGGTGCACGTCTTCGCGGCGTCGATGTGGATCGGGACGCTGTTCGTGATGGTCGTCGCGGGGATTGCGACCGCGATGAGCGGGGCCTTCGCGACGTCGGACCGCGGCTCCGCGGTCGCGACGCTGGTGAATCGATTCTCGACGCTCGCGCTGTGGAGCGTAGGGCTGCTCGTGCTCTCCGGCGTCACGACGGCGTGGCTCCAGCTTGGCGCAGTCTCGGCGCTGTGGACGAGCACCTACGGCAAGACGCTGCTCGTGAAGCTCTCCCTCGTAGCGGTCGTCGTCGGCCTCGGCGCGTACAACAACAAGCGACTCAGGCCGTCTCTGGGCACGGAGGACGCCGCGCGCCGCATGAACCGATCAGCGACTTCCGAAATCGGTGTCGCGGCGATCGTGCTCATCGTGACGGCAGTGCTGGTGAACCTGCCGGCGCCTGCGGAACACATGGCGCACTAGTGCATGGCGGAACGCAAGCACGCCCCATGACCGACACCCTCTTCTCCCCGCTGACGATTCGCGGCATCACGCTCAGGAACCGCATCGCGGTCTCGCCGATGTGCGAGTACTCGAGCGTCGACGGCTTCGCCAACGACTGGCACCTCGTCCACCTCGGCTCCCGCGCCGTCGGCGGCGCGGCGCTCGTCATCACCGAGGCGACCGCCGTCGTACCCGATGGACGCATCTCGCCGGACGATCTGGGCATCTGGAAGAACGAGCATCTCGCGATGCTCTCGCGCATCGCGGCGTTCGTAACCGAGCAGGGCGCCGTGCCCGGAATCCAGCTCGCGCACGCGGGGCGCAAGGCGAGCATGGCCTCGCCATGGAAGGGCGGGAAGCTGGTGAGCCCCGCCGATGGCGGCTGGTCGCCGATCTACGCGCCGAGCGCGATCGCGTTTGGAGACGGCTACGCGACACCGGCGGCGCTCGATCTATCTCGAATTCAGGATATCGTGCAGGCGTTCGCCGCGGCCGCCACGCGCGCACTGGCAGCCGGCTTCCAGCTGATCGAGCTCCACGGCGCGCACGGCTATCTGATCAATGAGTTCCTCGACCCGCTCAGCAACACGCGCACCGACGACTATGGCGGCTCGTTCGAGAATCGCACGCGCTTCCTGCGCGAGATCGTCGCCGCGGTGCGCGCGGTGTGGCCCGGGCACCTCCCGCTCTTCGTGCGCATTTCGGCCACCGACTGGGTCGAGGGCGGGTGGAGCATCGAGGATTCCGTCGCGCTCGCTCGCGTGCTCCACCCACTCGGCGTCGACCTCATCGACTGCTCATCCGGCGGCAACGTCGCGAAGGTGCGCATCCCGGTCGGGCCGGGCTATCAGGTGCCGCTCGCGGAGCGCGTGAAAAAGGACGCGGGAATTCCGACGGGCGCGGTCGGTCTCATCACGGATGCGAAGCAGGCAGACGCCATCATCCGCGAGGGGAAGGCGGACATCGTGCTGCTCGCGCGCGAGGAGCTGCGCGATCCGTATTTCCCGCTGCGCGCGGCGAAGGAGTTGGGGGTGGATGTGCCGTGGCCGAAGCAGTACGAGCGGGCGAAGAACTAAGCGTGAGCAACGGGACGTCGCTTCGGTCGCACCCGTTCGCCTTTGGGAAGGCTAAAGCTCGATAGAATCACCGGCTTGCGGTTTGGAAATTCAACGACGATGGACAACCGGCCGCCAACTGCTTCGATGTAGGATCGCAAGGTAGACAGTAGTAGATCGCTACGTTTCTCGAGACGCGAAACGCTATCCTGTCCAACGCCTAACGTCTTCGCGACACTCGCTTGCGTGCGCTTCTGAGCCGCCCGAAGCTCACGCAATGACATCTCTTCGGCGATAAGTTTCCGCGTGCGCGCCTCGATCAGCTTTCTGCGAGATGGAGGGAACTCGCTTATAAATTCCTCCAAACTGGACACAGACTTTTTCATCTCTGGAGTCACCTCTTCCTGTTTCTCCACACGCCAGGGCATTCGTTGCTCGAAATATGGTCTCTAGAACATATGCGATCAAGTACATATCGTCAGGACCATATTAAGCCGAGCGGTAGAAATGCCATTGCCGTTCTATCCCGAACCGCCGCTTAAGAGTGCCTACCGCCCTCGCGCCAGCTGCAGCAGATCGTTCAACACCCCGCTCGCCGTCACGTCCGGCCCCGCGCCCGGCCCCGAAATCACCATCGGATTCGTCTTGTAACGATCGCTGACGAAGACGAACTGATTGTCCGTCCCCCGCAGCGACGCCATGGGACTCGCCGAGTCGGCGACGATCAGCCCAACCTTCACCTTCCGCGCGCTCGCGCTCACCTGATAGCGCAGCACACCCCCGCGCGCCGTCGCGCGCGCGACCCGCGCGTCCCACGCATCGTCCCACCGCTCGAGACTCGCGACGAACTTCGCCAGCGGCATCTTCAGCGCCTCCGGTGCGACCAGCGATTCCACCGCGACATCGCTCAGCTCTCCCTCGAAGCCGAGCAGCCGCCCCAAAATGAGTCCCTTGCGCGCGACGTCCATCCCCGAGAGATCGTCGCGCGGATCAGGCTCCGTGTAGCCGCGCACCATCGCGTCGCGCAGCGCCGCCGAGAACTTCCTGCCGCGCCCGAGCTCATCGAATAAAAAGCCGAGCGTTCCCGATGGGCAGGCGTCGATGCGCCGCACGCGGTCGCCCGACTCCACGAGCTTGGCGTACGTGTCGAGGATCGGCAGCGCGGCGCCGACCGTCGTCTCCGCGCGGATGCGCGCACCATGCTCCTCCGCCAGCGCCCACAGCTCACGCACACGCGCGCGCCCCCCGCTCAGCGGACGCTTGTTCGCCATCACGAGATCCATCCCCGCGCGCACCGCATCCATGAGCACCGGCGTCGTCTCGTCCGCCGTGACATCAATGCACACCGGATGTGAGAGCGCGTGCGCGGCGATGTGCGCGAGCGATGCGGTGGTGCTCGACGCCCGAGCGCCCGCGAGCATCGCAATTCCGCGCCCCGCGCGCTTCGCCGTGCGCGCCGCGGCGAGCCGCGCGGCCGAGATCCCATTCGCATTGAAGAGATGACCGCTCCGGTCGATGATCGCGACAACCCGCGGCGCCCCACTCTTCCTTCCGTTGCGCGCGATGAGCGCGGCCACGCGCTGCCCGATCGCGCCGTAGCCGAGCAGCACGACGTCGAGGTGCGCGCCCGCCGTCGAGCCGCCACCGCCGCCAACGCGATCGAGCTGAAACGCCGTGTGGATGCGGCGCAGCGCGGTCACGCCGTTCACGGCGTCGACCACCACCGAGAGGTTGAGCTCCGACGATCCCTGCGCGAGCGCGACGACGTTGATCCCGCCCGTCGACAGCGCCTCGAACACGCGCGTCGCCGTCCCCGGCACGTCGCCGACGCCGAGCCCGACGATGGCGATCGTGGCCACATCATCGCGCGACGTCACGCTGTCGATCTCGCGGTTCGCGATCTCGTTGCGGAACTCGTGCGACAGACCATTCCGCGCGCGCGCCGCCGCCGCCGCCGGCACGCTGAAGCAGATCGAATGCTCCGACGACGCCTGCGAGATGAGCGACACCGAGATCCCCTCGCGCTGCAGCGTGCCGAAGGTGCGCGCCGCGATCCCCGGCACCCCGAGCATCCCGTTCCCCGCCACCGTGATCATCGCCTGATCGGCTGAGATCGAGAGCGCCTTCACCGGATAGCGACGCTCCATGCGACGCGCCGACACCTCGGTGCCTGTCGACTCCGGATTCGCGAACGGACGCACGAACAGCGGCATCGCGCGGCGCGTGAGCGGGATGAGCGCGCGCGGATGCAGCACCTTCGCGCCATAGTACGCGAGCTCCGCTGCCTCCCGCGGGTGCAGCTGCGCAATGACGCTCGTGTGCGGCACGAGTCTCGGATCACTCGTGAGCAGCCCCGGCACATCCTTCCACAGCGACACCGCACGCGCGTTGAGTGCTCGCGCCATCAGTGTCGCCGAGAGATCCGACCCGCCACGCCCGAGCGTCGTCACGGCGCCGTCGGGCGACACGCCGAGAAAGCCGGGGATGATCGCGATCTCGCCGCGCGCGAGCAGCGGGCGGATCACCGCGCGTGCCGCCCGGTCCGTCGCCGCGAGGTTCGGTGTCGCGCTTCCGTGCGAGTCATCGGTGTGGATCACACGCGTCGCGTCGATGTAGCGTCCCTTGACGCGCCGCGCGCGCAACGCAGCCGCAACCATCGTCGCGCTCAGCCGCTCCCCGCGCGCCACGATGAGATCGGTGGTGCGCGCCGTGAGCTCGCGCACCGCGTCGAGCCCACGCACCAGCGTGTCCAGCTCCTGGAACGACTCGTTCATCGCACGCACCACCCCCGTACGCGCAGTGGCCCCACGCAGCACCGCACGCGCAACGTCGACGTGCCTCGCGCGCAGCCGTGCCGACTCCCTCAGCGCACCAGCGACGTTTCCCACCACCGCCTTCTTCGCGATGTCGAGTAGCGCATCCGTCACTCCCGCCATCGCCGACAACACGACGATGGTCGGCTCGGAGCTGTGCGCAATGATCAGCGCGACCGCGTGCTTCACCGCGGCTGCATCGGCCAGTGAGGCCCCACCGAACTTGTGTATCTGTGGCCGTCGCGCTCGTTGTGTCATTCGGGAATGTCGCAACGCCAGACGCGTGCGGCAAGAACGCAAAACGCCCCCGCGACTCTCGTGCAGTCGCGGGGGCGTTTTCGTCGTAGCTACATCATGGAGCGAGCCGGCTACTTACGCGGCCCACTCGTCATGGAGCGTCGCCGCCGCATCGTGCGCGCGGAGCGACTTGAGCGCACGGTCGCGAAGCTGACGAACACGCTCGCGCGTGACGCCGAAGAGCTTCGAGATCTGGTCCAGCGTCATCGGCTCGTCCTCGAGGCCGTAATACATGACGAGGATGCGGCGATCACGCGGCGGAAGCTGCTCGAGCGCACGATACAGCGCCGCGCGCCGCGACTCATCCTCGGCGCTCGACAGCGCATCGTAGCCCTCACCCGACGCCTCGGACGCGACGACGCTCGCGAGCGTCTGTCCATCACGCTCACCGCGCGCGCCGCCGAGCGGCTCATCCAGCGACCGCTCCGGCGTGACGACGCCAAGCAGACTCTGAACGACATCGGGCGCGAGCTGCGCGACCTTGCCGATTTCATCCGGCGTCGGCTCGCGCCGAAGTGCATCACGAAGCGCCGCCTGCGCACGCGTCACGCGCGTCAGGTCACCGGTGCGATTCAGCGGCAACCGGATCGCACGGCCGTGCGTCGCGATCGCTGCGAACACCGCCTGACGAATCCACCACACCGCGTAGCTGATGAAGTTGACGCCGACGTTCGGATCGTACTTGTCGGCCGCGCGAACGAGACCAGCGTTTGCTTCGCTGATCAGATCCTCGAGATCGAGTCCACGATTCTGATACTTCTTCGCGACCGAGAAGGCGAAGCGAAGATTCGCCTCGATCAGCTTCTCGCGCGCAGCCTCGCGCTCGGCGCGGCTCCGCTTCTCGTCACGCATGAGGCGCGCGAGTTGCTTCTGGTCTTCTGCCGCGAGCACCGGCATGCGACCGGTTTCCGCGATGTAGAGATCAATGAGATCAGCGTCACGAAGCGCACCCGAGATTGCCGCCGGGGTGGCCGTACGACGACGGGAACGTGTGCGGGGTGCTGTTGCCATGGTCAATGAAATCTCCCTGTCCTGGCGGGCTCAGCTGGAGGCCGCAAGGCGCCAAGTGCTTAAAGAATTAGGAAGGAACGCTGATATCCTAACACCGAGTGAAGCCCTAAAGTTTCGTCAATTCCAGCCCAATATACGTTTCCGACCGCACTTCCGTTCGTCCTTTCTGGTACAACGACTTAGTAGCCTCCCGAGGGGGGGTAGGTCAAGCCCCATTTGGGTCCCTTTTTTCGTCGTTTTTCCGCTATCGCGGCGGTTTCCGCGAGGAGGCATGATGCGCCGTTCCCTGTTCGCATTTCTCGCGCTAGCAACTATCGTCGTCGTCGGATGCTTCAACGAATCGACGTTAGATGCATATAACAACGGTAGAACGCAGACTGGAGGCACCGGAGGCGGCGGTACCGGCGGGCGCCCCGACAGCTCCGGCGCGCTCGACACCGCGTCCGTCATCATCTTCGACAACGGCTACAGCCCAACTGCGGTCACCGTCGCCCCCGGCGGACGCGTCACCTGGGTCTGGACCGGCAATAACGCCCACGGCGTGACCTTCGACGATGCCACCATCACGCCGTCCACGATTCAGTCGGTGGGCAGCTACACGATGCGCTTCCCGCGCGCCGGCATCTTCTCCTTCTTCTGCACGGTCCACGGCCGAACGGTCGAATCGGGGACAGTAACCGTCCAGTAGCATCGGCCCGGCGCCCCCGTCGAGGCGCCGGGCATTTCGCACCAACCGCAGCCGCGCCGTGCTCGATACGGCGCCGCTCGTCGCATCCGAGCCTTCTCCCGGCGCTCAGGGTGCCGTAGCATTTGGGGTGAGCTTTCTTCCCCTCCCGCCCGACATCGCCTCCCTCGCCGCGTCGCTCGCCGGCCAGTACGACTTCGAGCGCGAGCTCGGCCGCGGCGGAATGGGGATCGTCTACCTCGCCCACGATGTGAAGCTCGAGCGCGAGGTCGCCATCAAGGTCCTCCCGTCCGCGCTCGCCGGCAGCGCCGATGTGCGCGAGCGCTTCCTCCGCGAAGCGCGCACCTCCGCGCGGCTCACGCATCCGAACATCGTCGCCATCCACGGCGCCGGCGAGATCGATTCCCGCGTCTACTTCGTCATGGGCTTCGTCGACGGCGAGTCGCTCGCCGAGCGGCTGCGCCGCGAGGGGCCGCTCGATCCGGCGATCGTCGTGCCGATCCTCCGCGATGTCGCGCTCGCGCTCTCCTACGCGCATGAGCGCGGCATCGTGCACCGCGACATCAAGCCGGAAAATATTCTCATCGACGCCCGCACCGGTCGGGCCATGGTGTCGGACTTCGGCATCGCGCGCGTCGCCGAGGCGGCGCCACTCACGATGACGGGACAGGTGCTGGGCTCCGTCCACTACATGAGCCCCGAGCAGGTCTCCGGCGACAAGCTCGACGGTCGCAGCGACCTGTACTCCCTCGGCGTCGTCGGCTTTCAGGCGCTCAGCGGCCGCCTTCCCTTCGATAACGAGAGCGCGTCCGCGGTGATCGTCGCGCACGTCACGAAGGCGGCGCCGGCGCTGCTCTCCGTCGCGCCGAAGCTGCCGTCGGCACTCGCCGCGGTGATCGACCGCTGTCTCGCGAAGTCGCCCGATGCGCGCTACGCGACGGGCGATGCGCTCGCGCTCGCACTCGACGACGCGTGGGATGCGGAGGCGTGGGAGCGGCAGAAGGCATCGGTCGGCCCATTGCTCTCGGATACGCAGGCGCAGGCGGTGTGGAAGCGCGCCGCCGATCTGCAGATGGCGACGGAGTCGCATCCGGCCGCGCCGGTCGACGTGCTCCCGTTGCGCGAGATACCCGCGAGCCTCACGAGCGGGATCGCGATGGAGCGGGTGCGCGAGAGCGCCGTCGAGGCGGGGATAGCGGGAGAGCACGTCGAGCGCGCCGCATCGGAGCTCGGCCTGGCGCCGCGATTCGGCAGGCGCGAGATGCGCCCCGAGCCGCCATTCTCTCCACCGGCGAACCGTCCGCTGCTCACGCCCCTCTTCGCCGCGCCCTTCCGTCTGCAGGAGGAGGTCGAGGTGGAAGGCGAGATCTCGCCCGCGGAGTACGAGCTGCTCGTCGATCGCATCAGGGAAACGCTCGGCGATGAAGGCGCGGTGAGCGCGCTCGGACGCACGATCACGTGGAGCTCGCGCGTCGTGAGCCGGAAGGGACGCAACGTCAGCGTGACCATCGCTCCGCGGCGCGGCCACACGCGCATCCGCATCGACGAGCGCATGGGACAGCTCGCGGGTGGATTGTACGGCGGAATCGTCGGCGGCACGTCGAGTCTCGCCGTGCTCGCCTTCGCATCGGTGGCGCAGGCGACGCACTGGTGGCTGCCCGGGCTCGCCGCCGGTCTCGCCGTCGAGCTGACGACGTTCGGCATCGCGCGCACCGTCATTGGCATCATCAAGGGGAAGCGTCGCAAACAGCTCGAAGCGCTTCGTCGGCAGCTCGAGGCCGAGGTGCGCGAAGCGATCGCCGTACCGTCGCTGCCGAGCTAGCGCTGGCCAGGCTTCCAGCGATGTGCGTCGATCGCGTCGTGAGCGGCTCAACGCGGATCGTTCCGCTCGCCTGAGCTCCCACAGGGGTGTAAAACCGGTTAGATTACTGAACTGTATTCAGGAGACGCGTGTGAAGGAGTTCGAGTTCGAAGACGCCGGGCGCACTTTCAGCTGTTTCGTTGAAAAGCAGTCCGTAGCGCATCCGCAGGATTGGTGGTGGTTTACCGTGTCGAACGACACGCGCAATCGGTACGCACCCTTCCGTGCGGAGCCCACCGACACCAATGCCAATGTGAAGAGCCGCATCCTCGCGTATCACGAGGAGCTCCTTGCCGGCCGTGCCCGGCCACGCACGACCTCGTGGCAGCGTCAGCGCCCCGCAGGCGCTCCAGGCGTCACGGTTCCCGCTGCACCGGCCGCTGAAGCGACCGTCGCAGACGCGGAAGGGTGAGCATGGGCGACGAGCTGCCCCCGGCGTTGACGAAGGCGGAGTGGGCAGCTCTCGAGCGTGCCGGCCGGAACCACTCTTCTGATGAGGTCGAGTCGCTGATCACGCGGCTCCGTCATCTCAAGCGCTACCGTGCGCTGGCGATCGTGCTTCTGCACGACCATCCGTACGGCTTCACTCGCGAGATGTTCGATGCGCTCAAGCGGCAGGTCGCCGCCGCAGAAGGCGCACCGGGTGATCGAGAGCTCGCCGAGCAGGCGATCGACCGCATCTCTGCGCTCCTTCCGCCAGAGCCGGCCCCCGTCGATACGGCCGCGATCTCGATCGCGACGTAACTCCTTGCGCGGTGCACCAACCGCGCGGGTGACTCGGTGCAGTTGGCTCGCTATTTGTGCGCAAGTGAGCCCCACACCATCTCGACGAAGTTGTCGGGCGTCACGCCGCCGTGCGCGTACGTCGCGTCCCACTGTGCCGTCGGCTTTGCGGCGATCACCTCGGCGAGCGGCTTCCCGAGCGCAATGAGCCCCCTGCACCTTCCCGCGCACGTCGGTGAGCATGTCGCGATACGCGCCGACATCGGCGGCTGTCGACACGGCGCCGCGCCCCGGCACGATCTGCACGCCGGCGAATTCCGCGAACGGCAAGACCTCCTTGATCAGACTGTCGATCGACGCGCCGGCGAACACGTCGATGCGCGGGTAGCCTTTCGCGACGAAGGCGTTGCCGAGGTAGAGCATGTGCTTGCTTTCGAAGTGCACGATGATGTCGGCCTTCGTGTGCCCTGGCGGCTGGTGCACCACGTGGACGGAGCTGCCGTCGAGGTAGATCTGCAGCACCTCGGAAAAGCCGAGCGCCGAGGTGACGTGTGGTGCAGTCATGCGCATGCGCTCGTGGGCGACGACGGTGGCATGGCGATCGGGCCATCCGGCGTCGCCCTCATCGCTGAGGGAGTCGCCGGGAGTGAAGAGCACGTAGCGAATCGGGGCGGCGGAGACGGTGCGGAGCGCCGCGACTACCCCCGCCGTCGCCGCCCTGGACTGCGCGCCGGCAACCACGATCCCGCTCGGCGACGTCTCCGCCACCATGTTGCCGGAGGGCGCCACGATGAGGTAGACATCTGGAGCGAGCTTCGTGATCGGCAGCGCTCCCTGCGCGCGC